>JBAXBD010000058.1:0-15796 GCA_037142165.1 Schlesneria sp.
TTTCATTGCAGCAAAGTTTGCTTCCGTGAAAAATCAGAACCGACATGGTCCAGCAGATAACGTCGACTTTTTTCGTGATGTGAAACCGCTACTCGAAAATCGGTGTGTCGATTGTCATCGCGGCGTCAAAGCCAAAGGGGGGCTGAGACTCGACAGCGCAGAATTTGCGAGAAAGGGTGGCGCAAGCGGTCCAGCGTTTGTCGCGGGTCATGTTCAAACGAGCGAACTGATCCGCCGCGTCACCAGCACTGATGACAATGAAGTCATGCCACCCAAAGGAAACCGGCTGACAGACGCCGAGACATCCCTGCTGGCTTGCTGGATCAACGAAGGGGCCTCGTGGCCGGAACTGCCACTGGTCCGAGACTCGTTCGCCGAACCGGTCGATGACGCAGGTTTTATTCGCCGCGTCATGCTGGATACCGTCGGCGTGCCGCCCACGGCCGACGAATTTCGCAGTTTTCTTACCGACGACGCTCAGAACAAGAGAGCGTCCCTCATCGATCGGCTGATTGATGATCCGCGCTGGGCTGACCACTGGATGCCGGTCTGGCAGGACCTGCTCGCAGAGAATCCGAATATCCTGAACCCTACCCTCAATAATACGGGTCCATTCCGCTGGTGGCTTTACGAATCCCTGGTCGATGACCTGCCTTTGGACCGGATGGTGACACAACTCGTCCTGCAACGTGGAGGGGACCGTGAGGGAGGTCCTGCGGGATTTGGCGTTGCATCACAAAACGATGTCCCCTTTGCGACGAAAGGAGCGATCGTCAGTTCGACGTTCCTCGGCGTCGATCTGAAATGCGCTCGGTGTCACGACTCACCGACCGGCGCGTTCAAGCAGGAACAACTCTTCCAGCTCGGAGCGATGCTTGCTGTACATCCGCTGGATGTGCCAAAGACAAGCAGCGTTGATCCCCTGAAGCTCAACTCAGGCGGACGCACTCCTCTCATTGAGGTGACGCTGATTCCCGGCAGCAAAGTGGAGCCGGTATGGCCGTTCCCCGACTTTGCTGATCCGGGGCTTACCACAGAACTGGTCCTGAATTCGAATGACCAGCGTGAGCAACTGGCCCTGTTGCTCACGGCTCCACAAAACCAGCGCTTCGCACAAGTCATTGCGAACCGCATCTGGCAACGATTTATGGGACGCGGAATCGTGGAACCCTTAGACGATTGGGAAAAGGGAACGCCGACCCATCCGGAGCTTCTTCAGTGGCTGGGGCGTGAGTTCGTCCGCAACGGTTACCAGATCAAAGCGTTGGCACGAACCATCATGAACTCTGCCGCCTATCAGCGTGCGGTCGATCTTACTCTCAGAGAGCCTGATCCGCTCTACAGCGCGAGCGAACCGCGGCGACTCAGCGCCGAACAGATCGTCGATTCGCTGTTTGCGGCGACTGGCAAGCCGTTCCGCACCGAGCCGATGTGCCTTGATCTGAATGGACGAAGGGATACCTCGAACGCTGTCGACCTGGGGACGCCGCGCCGAGCGTGGATGCTGGCATCTCTCTCCAATGAACGAGATCGGCCAAGCCTGACACTGCCGAGATTGCAGGCTGTTTCCGACGCGATGTCGGCGCTCGGCTGGCGAGGAGCGAGACAGGACCCCTCATCGACCCGGGACTTTGCCCCCAATGCCCTTCAACCGGCGATCCTTGCCAACGGAGTAATGAGCCAGTGGTTAACGCGTCTCAGTGACGATCACAGCCTCACCGACGTTTCTTTGCGCGAGCAACCTGTGGAAGTACTCGTAGACGAGCTCTTTCTCCGGCTGCTTTCGCGCAGCCCGAAAGTGGACGAGAAAACACGCTACATCCCTTGGTTAGCACATGGCTACGCCAGCCGACGAATCGCCGATCCGCAGACTGAGTCGCCGCCACATGTTGCACCGAAGCTACTCACCTGGACCAATCATCTTCAACCGGAATCCGACCCTGCCGCCCAGGAACGGATCGTCGCTGCCCAGAAAGGTGACCCTCCAACACGTCGACTCGAACCCGAATGGCGTGCCCGATGTGAAGATGCCATCTGGGCGCTGATCAATTCACCTGAGATGATCTATCGACCATGAACACAGAACTTAATCGACGCGACTGTCTGAAACTCGCACTGGGCGGTGCAGCCACCTCTTTGGTTTCGCTGGCTCACGCCAACCCCGCGTCAACGTACAGGCTTGGTAAGGCCGAGCACTGCATATTTTTCTGGCTCGGTGGCGGTATGGCGCAAGTGGATACGTTCGATCCCAAGCGACTGGGAGACGCGAAATCAACACCGTCGCGATCAGGGAGCTACTACGCCTCGATTGAAACAACTGTTCCCGGCGTTCGTGTCACAGAACACCTTGCTCAAACAGCGAAGCTCATGGATCACGTAACGGCTGTACGGACCATCAATCATCGAGTTGTCGATGAGCACGCGTTTGCGACCAATCTTGTGCATACCGGACGAACGATCAGCGGCAGTACCGTCTATCCATCGATTGGCAGCATCGTGGCTCACCAGCGGGGTGCGGTCGATCCGTCGGTCCCACCCTACATGCTGATTGGAATTCCCAACGTCAGCCGCGGCCCCGGCTTTCTTGGTGCAAAAAGCGGATTTATCTACCTCACGGATACCAGGACGGGACCGGCTGGTTTTACGCGTTCAGCAGACGTCGACAGCGCCAGGACCGCAGACCGCCTTGCGCTGCTTGAGCCTTTGCAAAATCGCTTTCCGTCCAACTCCACCGTTGCCGATTATCGCACGGCACAAGTCGAAGCATTGCGACTTTCAGGGCCAGACTTTATGCGGCACTTCCAATTGGGACAAGAGCCTGACACCGTACGTCAGCGTTACGGCGGTGAGTTCGGCCAGCGTTGCCTGCTCGCTCGCCGTCTGGTCCAGGGCGGTGTTCGATTCATTGAGGTCTCGCACAATCTTGGCTTTATCAATGGAACAGGATGGGACACACATAACGGCGGGCAACTCCAGCAGCATCTTCTGATCCAGGAACTGGATACTGCGTTCTCAGCATTAATCGAGGATTTGGCACAAAAGCAGATGCTCGACAAGACGCTGATCGTCATCGGCACCGAGTTCGGCCGCCCGGCGGCATTCGACGGTGGCGGCGGCCGCGGCCATCAAGCAACCACGTTTTCACTGGTTCTCGCCGGTGGTGGCTTGAATCACTGTGGTGCCTACGGAGTCACGGATGATGAGTGCAAATTGTCTGTCGAGAATCCCGTGAGCATTCCAGACTTTCACGCCACCATTCACGCGGCGCTGGGGATCAACCCGCAACACGAACTTTTGGACGGCTCACGCCCGGTGCCGATCACGGACGGCGGAATTCCGATTGCCAAACTTTTCGGTTAAAATTTCGCCGGCCAGAGAGCAGAACTCGATCAAGATTTTTTGATCTTCCGGCCGCCTCGAAGATTCGTCCCACTCTTCACCAATACGTGAAGAATCCCAGGAATTACTCTACCGAACCCGCCTGGTTTTTTTCGAAAACTGATCGGCTGGTTTTGATGAGTGAACGAACATCTGTTCCGCTTCGTGTGTCAGGCTCCTTCCTCGAAGTCTGTCTGCAACGTAAACTGCTGCTCTACGATTATGAATGTACCTGCCGCCGAGATTGAAGTGATGCTGACGAAGACCATGCTGGTCGATCGTCATCGGCTGCGCCAGCAATGGCGATCAATTCGCAATCTCGGGCAGCCGGAACCAAAATCAGAATCCGCCACCGAGCCTGGCCAGTCGGGGCAGGTTGATCGACGAGTTGAAAAATTTCAGGCGGACCTCGCTCGTTCCTGCGAGCGTTACGAACAGCGTCTGCGCGGCGTGCCGAAACTGACATTTGATGACACCCTGCCCGTAGTGCTGCGCAAAGACGAGATCGCTGCCGCGATACGGGATCACCAGGTGATCGTCGTTTGTGGTGAGACTGGTTCTGGCAAGTCGACTCAGTTACCGAAAATCTGCCTGGAGCTGGGTCGTGGCGTGGCGGGGTTGATCGGACATACTCAGCCTCGCCGGATTGCCGCTCGTTCGGTCGCAACCCGTGTTGCCGAAGAGTTGTCCGTGCAGGTTGGGCGCGAGGTGGGATACAAGGTTCGTTTTGCTGACGCGACATCGTCGCAGACGTACATCAAACTGATGACCGACGGGATTCTGCTGGCGGAAACGCAAAGTCGGCCATTTCTTGATGACTACGACACGATCATTGTTGACGAAGCTCACGAACGGTCTTTGAACATCGATTTCCTGCTCGGAAATCTGCATCGACTAATTTCCAAGCGACGTGAACTGAAAGTAATCATCACGTCCGCGACGATCGACGCCGAGCGTTTTGCAGACCATTTTCGTTCGGTTGCAGGAACGGTTCCGGTGCTGGAAGTGTCAGGCCGCACTTATCCGGTCGAAATGCTGTATCGTCCCCCATCGCCGGACGAAGACGATAACGAACCCGACTGGCCGAAAGCGGTTGCGGACGCTGTGCACGAACTCTGCTTGCGCGGACCAGGTGACGTGTTGCTGTTCATGCCGACCGAACGCGAAATCCATGAAGCGATGAAGGCCTTGAAAGGCCGCACGTTTGGGGGAAGCAAGCCTGATCTCTTGCCGCTCTACGCGAGATTGTCTGCTGCCGAACAGCAAAAAGTCTTTCAGACGACTTCGACTCGGCGCATCGTACTGGCGACGAACGTGGCGGAGTCGTCTTTAACGGTGCCTGGGATTCGTTACGTGGTCGACACCGGGACGGCACGCATCAGTCGCTACTCACCCAAGTCAAAATTGCAGCGGCTTCCGATTGAACCTATTTCGCAAGCGTCGGCAGATCAGCGAGCCGGTCGGTGTGGACGTGTTGGTCCGGGTGTCTGTATCCGGCTGTTCTCGGAAGAAGACTATCTCTCGCGAGAACGGTATACGCCACCGGAAATCCTGAGATCGAATCTGGCGAACGTGATTCTTCAAACCAAGACACTGGGTCTGGGTGAGATTGAGGATTTTCCATTTCTGGAACCACCCAAACCCGAAGCAATCAAGGATGGCTACAAGACGTTGTTCGAACTGGGTGCGGTGACACAAGATCACGTATTGACCGACGTAGGACGAAAGCTGTCGCGGTTGCCGGTCGACCCGCGAATTGCCCGGATCATCTGGGCGGCTCAGGAAGAGAATTGTCTGGGTGAGATTTTGATTATCGCGTCGGCCCTGGAAGTGCAGGATCCGCGCGAACGTCCGCTCGAAAAGCAGCAGCAGGCGGATGAATCACACAAGCGATTCGCGGACGAGGATTCCGATTTTCTGAGCGATCTCAAGTTATGGGACTTTTACCACAAGCTGAAAATGGAATTGTCCAAAGGTCAGTTGCACAAAGCCTGTCACCAGAACTTTCTCTCGTGGACCCGCATACGCGAATGGGTTGATGTTCATGCCGAACTGGTTGAGATCGTCCGGGAATCGGTGACAAGCCAGATTCAGAAGAAAGAGGAAGGTCAACCCGCCATCTTGCGACCGGGAAACAAGGGAAGTGGTTCCGCTCCAAACCAGGGTCGGGGACAGCATCGTTCGAAGGGTCAGGACGTCAGCTCGGCAACCACGAAAGCGAGCGTTGATACGACTTTCGCCAGGCGGCATGATGTCAAGGCGATTCATCGAGCGCTCTTGACGGGTTATCTTTCCAGCATCGCGTTCAAGACGGAGAGTGGCGAATATCTGGCTCCTGGTGGAATGAAGGCCTTTTTATGGCCTGGCTCGGGATTGGCGGCGAAGAAGCCAAAATGGATTGTGGCGGCAGAATTGGTCGAGACGACTCGTCGGTTCCTGCGGACCGTGGCGAAGATTGAGCCGGACTGGATTGAACCGCTCGCCGGCCATTTGATCGACCGAAACTACAGTGAGCCACATTGGGACACGGAATCACTGGCGGTGATGGCTTACGAAAAAGTGTCGTTGTTTGGACTGGTACTGGTTCCTCGCCGACGGATTCGATACAGCCGAATTGATCCCGCCAAATGCCGCGAGATGTTTATTCAACATGCCCTGGTCTACGGTGAATGGCCGGAAGAAGAATCGGAACTGGACGCGCTTAAGGGGCAAGAAAAACAGGGCAAAGTTCAACAGGGGTCGGCACGCCAGAATACTCAGCCTTCGCAGGCGAATTCGCGACAGGGAGGCGGGCAAAAACTGAATGTCACTCCCGCGAGAGTGAATACCACAGCGGTGATCAATGCGCCCCTGGTGAAACGAAATGAACCGCCTGAATTTCTGACTGCGAACCGGGCACTTGTTCAAAAGCTTGAAGACCTGCAGACTCGCGTTCGCAAGGGGAGCATGCTGAAGGCGGAAGAGGCTCAATTTGAGTTTTATCACTCACGCTTACCAGCGGATGTGCTCGACGGATTTCGGCTTGTTCAATGGTGGCGTTCGGCCTCGCCAGAGGACCGCAAGCGGTTGTTCATGATTGAGGCGGACCTGGTCGAAGAGGACGCCATTGTCGCGACGAAAGAATCGTATCCCGATACGATCAAGATGAAGAACCTGACATTGCCGCTCTCTTATCGGCTGGACCCGAGTGCTCCCGATGACGGTGTGACGATTACCGTCCCGCAAGAGGGATTGAATCAGTTAGATGGTGACCGCTTGGGATGGCTGGTACCTGGATTGATCGAAGACAAGATCGTGGCGTTGATTCGAACATTGCCGAAAGAAATGCGTCGGGACCTGGTCCCCATCCCTGAAGTGGCAGCCGAGGTTGCCAAGGTGATCAATTTCGGTGACAAGACTGTGGCCGAGGCGATCGTCGAAGGGATCGAATTTGTGACCGGGATCGAAGTCCCTGTCGCGGCCTTTGATGAAACCAAGCTACCCGACCATTTACGAATGGTGATCCGGGTGACGGATGAAGCGGGAAGGACATTAGCTGCGGGTCGAGATTTAACAGCTTTGCGAAAAGAATTCGGTGCGATCGCTTCGACCAGCTTTTCGTCGGTCGATGATCCACGCTGGACTCGCGATGGGCTGAAAACATGGGATTGTGGAACCCTTCCTCCCGTCATTGATGTGATGCGACGTGGCATCGCCCTGAAGGGTTATCCGACTCTGGTGGATCAGGGTGATACGGCATCGCTGCGACTACTCGACACACCGGAACGGTCACATTATGAGATGCGGTTTGGACTTCGGCGGTTGATTGCGTCGACGGTCAATCGAGAGTTGAAGCAGGGTGTCGATGCCATGCCGTCGCTGCAGAACTGGACTTTGATTTCGAAATCGTTCCCGCAACCTTTTCCGTTTCGTGCTCAAGCGACCGAGTTACTGGCCGATCGCGCGTTCCTGCCGACGGAGAAATTTCCTCGTAGCGATGAAGAGTTTCGAGAATGTCTGCGTGAAGGGCGTAACCGGATCTCGGCTGCGGTAACAGAAATCAACAGCCTGTTGACACCACTTTTTCAAGCGTATGGGGACGTTCGCAAGACTTGGGAAAAGACGGCGCATCCACAGTGGCAGGCGACTCGACTGGATGTGCATGCCCAGTTGGCTCAGCTCTTCTCTCCGGGATTTCTCGTCAAGACACCGTGGGTCTGGCTGATTCAGTTCCCACGATATACCCGGTCGATTTCATTGCGATTGCAAAAACTGACGAGCGGCGGAGCGACACGTGACCAGCAACTGATTCCGCAGGTCGTTCCTCGCTGGCAACGTGGGATCGAACGGTTGCGGTTGCATACAGAACGGCAGATCTATGATCCCGAACTGGAAATCTATCGCTGGATGTCGGAAGAGCTGCGCGTGGCATTGTTCACTCAGGAACTGGGAACTGCGGTGTCCGTATCAGAAAAAAAACTTGACAAGCAATGGGAAAAAGTGAGGGCCTAGCGAGAGCAACAGATTCGTCCTGCGTTGTTCGTTTGATCGTTGTTCGTTAGTTTAAAATCATGGAATCGAGCACTTCTGAAACCGAGACAGCACTCGTCGCCGCACTCCGTGCCGGCGAGCCTGCTGCCTACGAGCGCCTTGTTCGAGAGTACGGGGGTCGGATTTTGGCGGTTTGTGAGCGACTGTTATTCAATCGTGAAGATGCTCGCGACGCGGTGCAAGAGACGTTCTTGTCGGCGTTTCGGTCACTGGAATCTTTCGACGGCCGGTCTCAGTTCGCGACGTGGCTGCATCGGATCGCGGTCAACGCTTCTTTAATGAAACTTCGAACGAAACGACGGCATCCGGAACAATCAATCGACGATTTATTGCCAACGTTCCAGTCGGACGGGCATCGAAGCGATCCTGGTTCTCGCTGGACGAATTCAGCGAGTGAGATTTCCGAACGACGCGAAACACAGCAATTAATTCGCGAGAAAATCGAGGGTTTACCCGAATCATATCGTAACGTTTTGATTCTGCGCGACATCGAAGAGCTTGACACGGAAACGGTTGCAGAAATGCTGGAGCTGAGCCCCGGTGCGGTCAAGGTCCGTCTCCATCGCGCACGTCAAGCACTAAGAACGCTGCTCGAACCGATTTTTGGGGGTGCCTCGAAATGACCTGCCACGACGCTCTCGATTTCCTGGATGATTATCTGGACGGAAAATTGCCGTGGGGTCAGCGAATTGCTTTTGGCCTGCATCTCGGACTTTGCCGACCTTGTCGTGATTACCTCGACGGATATCGGAAAACGATCGAAGCGAGCCGAAAGGCGATGTCTGAACAAGCTGTGACCTGCTGCGAACAATTACCTGATGAGATGGTTCAGGCAATTCTCGCGGCTCGCAGTCAATTGCCTCGCGCCGACCGACCGGAGTGAGCGCCGAAATCGCGGAATCGACCAGACGGTTCGGACCGATGCTCAACAATGGATTCCGACACGGTAATACGGTATCTATTTGTCTTTCCCGCTCCCGAGTTTTGCCATGACGGTGGTACTTCGGACGTCGATCGGATTCTTGCCAAAAAAGGAAACGCGATGAAACGCATCGATGCTTTTTCGCTGGCCGCGTGTTTCTGCGTGATCTTTAGCTCGACGACGTGCGTCAGTTCCTTTGCCGCCGACGCGGTCACTCTGGAAAACGTGACCGATCCCGGTGAAAACCGGCGTGATGAGCCGATTTCCGATACGTATTCGTGGGACAAGGCGGTGACGTTTCTCGATTCTGCAGCGCTCAGCTGGCAGAAGCAGAGGAAGTGTTTTACGTGCCATACAAACTATGCTCATCTTTACGCACTTCCTGCGACGGCGGCGAAGGAGGCTGCTGCGGTGGAAGTCCGAAAGTTCGCAGAAGAACTAATCACGCAACGTTGGGAAGAAAAGGGGCCTCGCTGGGACGCCGAAGTCGTGGCGACAGGTGCGGCGTTTGCCTTTAACGATGCCGCAACAACGGGGCACTTGCATCCACTGACGCGTAAGGCACTCGACCGCATGTTTACGCTTCAGCGTGAGGATGGCGGTTTTACGTGGATCAAGTGTGATTGGCCTCCGATGGAATCTGACGATCACTATGGCGCAACGCTTGCGGCAATCGCCGTCGGAGTTGCTCCGGATGGATACGCCAGGACCGAAGTGGCAGAACGGGGAATGGCCAGGCTACGGAACTATTTCAAAAAGAATCCGGGTCCAACATTGCACCATCGAGCGATGATCCTTTGGGGTGATTCTTACGTTGGAGAACTGTTATCCGCGGAAGAAAAGCAGCAGATTATTTCTCAGCTTCAGGCCCTGCAGAAGCCTGACGGAGGCTGGGGACTCGCGACGCTGGGGGATTGGAAACGTGCCGACGGCGCACCTCAAGACATGGAGAGCAGCGATGGTTATGGAACCGGTTTCGTACTGTATATCTTGCGTCGTGGAGGTGTTCCTGCAACCGATCCTGTCATTCAAAAAGGGATTGCCTGGCTGAAATCCCATCAGCGCGAGAGCGGCCGATGGTTTACCAGGTCGCTTCACAAGGACAACATGCACTATATCACTCACGCCGGGACAGCATTTGCCGTGATGGCACTGCGGGAATGTGAACAGAAATGACGGCTTTCAGCTTGGGGAATTCGAATTGACGCATCTGATGCTACTCACAAGCCTGATCTTGATGGATGCCGATCCTCTGCCGGCAGGAAAATCGCTTGTGGAAGTTCGTTTCGGTGAAGTTCCGATGAAGCTGTTCACCTATAAACCGAAAGATTTTTCGGATGGGCCGGTGATCATGGTATTTCACGGTGTATTGAGAAATGCGGAAGAGTATCGAGATGATTCCATTGAGATGGGCGATCGATTTCGAGCATTGATCGTAGCTCCTTTATTCGACGAAGCGACTTTTCCCAAGCCGAAATATCAATTCGGTGGAATTCTTAAAAATGGCAAGGCGACGCCGAGTAGCGAATGGACTGGCGAGTACGTCAATCGGATCGTTAAAGAGATTCGTCGCCGAGAAGCTCGCGCGGAAATGCCGTTGTATTTGATTGGCCATTCTGGTGGCGGTCAGTTTGTGATTCGAACTTCAGCATTCGTGGGAACGGACGCCAAGCGAATTGTCGCGGCAAATCCAGGGACTCATTTGTTTCCAACCAGTTCAGCAGATTTTCCATTTGGGTTTGGCAATCTTCCAACGGAATTACAAACGGATGCGCGGTTAAAGTCTTATCTTGCTCAACCTTTGACAATTTACCTCGGCACGCAAGATATCGAGCGGGACGAGTACCTGGATGTCACCGCACCAGCCGATTTGCAGGGCAAGACCCGTTTTGAACGCGGACAGAATGCATATTCTGCGGCCAAAAGAATCGCGGACGAGCGACAATGGCCTTTCGGATGGAAGCTGGTGATTGCACCGGATGTCGAACACGATCATACGAAGATGTTCAATCACTCCCGATGTGCCGAAGCATTAGAACTCGCGGAACCAGGATTGCCCGTCCGCCTCCCCAGATAAACTCGATCTTTTTTGTTAAAGACCTTGAATGTTGACTCCGAACCAAACCCCATTCGAATCGAATCGTTCGTCGACCGAATCTAAGCCGACCCGCGTTAAGCCGGGTGAGTCGATTGATTCGGGGAAGGGGAGGATCTTTCCCTGTGATCGCTGTGGCGCGGATCTGGTATTTTCTGTCGGTCAACAGAGTTTGCAGTGTCCTTACTGTTCTGCGGTTAAGCAGATTGAACCGCCGAAAGACGTTCCGATCGTGGAACGAGACTATCTGAAAATGATCGAGCGGCTGGAACGACTGCGGGAAAAAGCAGGCCAGGACGATGAATCCTCTTCGACCCAGCATGGGATCCGGTGCTCGGCATGCGGAGCAGACGTGATTTTTCAGGGGACGCTGACGAGCAGCCAGTGCCCTTATTGCGCGTCGCCGCTTCAGCGAGACAATATCCACGATTCGGTGACTCGAATCCCGGTCGACGGAGTTCTACCGTTTTTGGTTCCGCAAACACGTGCTGCCGAGAATTTGCGCGCGTGGGTCAAGTCCCTCTGGTGGGCACCGAATGATTTCCTGAAACAAGGTGCCAATGGAAAATTCAACGGCGTTTATATGCCTTATTTCACTTACGACGCGATGACGTTTACGCGTTTCGCTGGACAACGGGGCGATGTCTATTTCATCGTGGTCGGTGAGGGAAACAATCGTCGAACGGAACAACGAGTTCGATGGACTTACCGAGATGGTGCATTTCAGCGATTCTTCGACGACGTCACGATCATTGCAGCAACCAAGCAGCACATTGACCTGGTTGAGGCACTGGAACCATGGCCGCTGGATCGAATGATGCCGTTCACGCCAGAAGTTCTTGCTGGTTTTTATTCGCGGACCTATGACGTTGATCTCGAGGATGGGTTTCGAAGTGCTCGCCAACGAGTCGAGGCGATGTTATCAATTGAGGTTCGTCAGCGAATTGGAGGAGACACGCAACAGGTCCATTCGCAACAGACGAATTATTCTGCGATTACGTTTAAACACATTCTATTACCAGTTTGGTTAATGGCTTATCGCTATCGGGACAAGACTTACCAGGTGATGATGAATGCAGCGACGGGAGAAGTTTCCGGGCACAGGCCTTACAGTTGGGTCAAAATTGGATTTGCAATGATATTGGCGACGATTTTGATCGCAACCTTCTGGGCCTTCTCCAGCAATCAGGGTGGAATTCGTTTTATTTCTGACGACGGGTTTCAGTGGAATGACCAGCCCCGTTCGATTGAATGGATTCGTATCCCTTAGAGACGTAAAAACTTGAGGCTGGCTGACCGATTTTCGTCAAAGAATGACCGACGTCACGGAAACAAATCCGGAGTCAATCCGATGGTTTTTCAATTTTCGATCTGAGAATCGTCTCGTCGCATGCGTTAGTCAGTTGACGTAAGCGATGCGACTTGCCATTATTCCCCTCTTCGATTTGGTTTTCAGTTTGTGGGTTGGTGCAGGTCAACTGCACAGGAGTGATTTGCATGGGTCGGTATTCGGGTCCAAAGGGACGAGTCAATCGCCGGTTAGGGGCGTTGGTGTTTGAAAACGCCGGAGCTGCGAGGGCATTGGAAAAGCGACCGAATCCTCCAGGGATGGCAGAGCGTCGTCGTAAATTGTCTACCTATGGTATGGCATTGGCCGATAAGCAGAAGATCAAGTATCATTACGGAATGCGCGAAGCGCAGCTTCGCCGGTACTTTGCCAAAGCACGTGCACAAAAGGGTAACACGGGCGATATTCTTCTGGTGATGTGCGAACGTCGCTTGGACAATGTTGTTCGTCGTGCAGGCTTCACCGTCACTCGATTGCAGGCTCGGCAAGGGATTGTCCATCGCCACTTTCAATTGAATGGCAAAACGATCGACAAACCCTCCATTTTCGTGGCTCCTGGCGACGTCATTACTTTGCGTAACCGTCCGAACGTCAAGAAGATGTATCGTGAAATCGTTGACAGCTCATCCCGCCAGCCGGTTGACTGGGTCTCTTTCGATGCCAAGGATCTCGAAGCACGAGTCCAGGCGTTGCCGACGCCTGGCGATGCCACGGTTCCACCGATTGAGATCGGTCGCGTGATCGCGTTCATGTCTCGCTGATTCGATGGTAACGCAAGGAAACCTGCTGCTACAGTCGGCTTTGTGACAAAGACTTCGGTCTGGAAAAGAATTGAAAAGGGTTGTCTTCACTTGGAGGACAACCCTTTTTTCCGTTAAGCGTCAATTTTTCATGTTGATTGAGATGGTGATGACATATCCGTTCCCGTCTCGAGAATACTGGCAGTGCTCTCTTTTGCCATTTGATCAATAAGGTCTTGAATCTCGGGCTGATTCACATCAGAGCTGGGCGAAAATCCAGAGCGTTCGGCGACGAGAAGGTTGATTAACGTTCCCAACATCCCTTGGCCAGCCGGTCCGTTTCCGCCAGACTCGCTTGCTGTTGTAAACAACCGTTCGGGGACCAATGGTTGCTGAGACTGGGCTAGTTCACGAGCTGCAAACGTCAGCGCAAACAACCTCGGATCGCCATAAGACGAAATCTTCCGCTGTAAGACCGATGCTTCTGCAAGCCCTTCCTGCAGAATCCTCTGTGCCTCACCCCGTCCAGTCAGTCGATTACGTTTGCTTTCTGCTTCGGCCAACAGGCCGACTTGTTCCGCATGTCTTCGGGCTCGAGCGACTTCTGCATCACCTTCACACTCAGCCATCTGAACCTTGAGCCTTGTGTTAGTCAGTTCCGTTTGTGCCTGCATGATCGTTCGATCGTTCTGACGTTTTGCGATCGCAAGTTCGGCGTCACCCTTGCTTTCGGCAATCTGGACTTGGAGCTTTGCATTGGTCATCGAAGTCTGCATTTCTGCCTGCGCTTTTGCTTCATTGAGCGATCGAAGTTTGTCATTGGCTTGCCGTTGACGCTCATAAGTTTCGAGTTGTTCGATGGAGAGTTGCCTCAATCGAAGCTGTTCGAGCAATGATTCAATCTTGCCATTGGCTTCAGCCGTGTCTGGTTTGCCAATCAAAACGTCGACACATTCGATGTCAAATTCGTGGAAGCGGCGACGCAGTTCTGTTTGAGCTTCCCTTTGAATGACATCACGGTCATGAAGCAATTCCAACATCGTTTTCCGATGGGCAATGTCTCGAAAATACGCGGATAAAAGTGGATCGAGCGTTTGTGTAATGAGTTTTTTCACATCTCCGAACCTTTGTATGACACTCGGGGCTCGCTGGTAATCGATATGGACAACGACCGAAAGTGGCAGGCGAGGTTCGTAAGCATCGCGAGTCACCAGGTCGATGCTTTTGAGATTTTCGTCATAGAGATGGCTCTCAGTTCGCCCCGTAATCCAGTGGAGCACAAAATTTGTCGTCGGTACGAGCACGATATTACCCGCGTATGTATTGAACGCATATTTTCCGGGACCAAGTGGTCGCTCCCAGACACCTCGCTCACCTTCGGCGACTTGTTCTCCGTGACGGAATGCGTCGCCCGAAAGATCGCGTCCAGTGCTTCCGTAATAACTCACTACGACACCCACATGGCCGATCGGCACGACGGTCTTTGGAATGGTTTCAACCGTCGCGAACCAGCGATTAATGAAGTAGGTTCCGTCGGTTAACGCCTGGTATTGGCGACCACGGCGACCGCCGGCAGCGAGAAACGCTTCCGGGTCCTGGAAGTTATTGTGTTCATGACTCGAGACCTGCAGTGGGCTTGCTGCTGCAACCGGGATTAATGCCGAGGCTGCGGGGCCAACGGGGGGAGCAATCAATTCGCCTGGCCGTAAAGATGGTCCGTCATGAATCGTGACAATTCCAATCGTATCATCAACGGAAGTTCCCGCAGGCGAGTTTGAGTCGACGATAACGCTGTGTCCGCCAATAACAATCGGTTGAAAGCCGTTAACCGCGAGCAATTCTTCTTGCCATTCATAGACTGTTTTGCGTTCACTCGGTTCCTGTGCCTGGGATAGTGAAAAAACTTCGCTCGCAGTCACGACGACAAAAAGAGCGGGATTAATGGCGTAAACCCCTTCGCGCAGGATGGCTCGCTGTCGACCACGTTGGCCTCGCGGAGCGTCATGCTCTGTCTTCGTGACGAGTGCCGTTTGGCCGTCACTTCCGAGTTCGACCGACTGGTAGGTCGACGTTACAACTGATGAGGGATCAAGAAACGCGGAAGCGTCTTGAAAGTTATTGCAGTGAACAACCCTTGCCAAAGTCTGACTTGGAGCCAACGGCTCACCATCACGTGCATAGACATACCCAATTTCTCGTTGCGGTATCGTCACCAACCGTGATTGATGAATGCGATATTGCCATCGCCAGTAGCCAAAATGCAGGCCGCCGCGAAGCAGTTGCGCCTGGTAACCGGCCTCTTGATTAAGCGCGATAATTCGCCCTTCGCCAAGGGAACCTTTTCCCGACCAAAGCTTCTCGACCACGCCAACGCGGTTATGGGGGATATATCTCACGCAAAGCCAGATGAGAAATAACGTCGCTGGAATTCCGATCGCCAACAACGTCCAGACACTCGCATCCGACACCCAGCTTCCAACATCTTTGATTGTGAAATCTGAAAAGAGTGCTTCAGCTAATTTTTGCAGAATGGGAACTACTACGATCTTCATGATCAACCTCCTTAAAGGAGGCGCCCTCATTACTCACTGATCGACCAATATCTGGACGTTCCTTCTTCTCATGAAAACGTCCAACCGTTGAATCAGTTTTCGAATGAAAACAGGAGAGCGACGCTCAACCCCGCGAATGAGGATGCCTTTCATCAAACGGTCGAGAGCACGCGTCTCGACCTGCCTGCGAGGTTAGCTGTCGGGCTGGAGCTTGAAAGTGCTCTGTTGGAG
>JBAXBD010000059.1:0-15777 GCA_037142165.1 Schlesneria sp.
GGAGTGGGAGGCGGTGAGGTTGAAAATGTTGGAAATCGGGATTGGCGAAACCTCTGAGCCACTTCGGTGCCTCAAGGCCAACGCGTGTCCCCCGGAACTCGCGCTGGGCATACTTCGGTATGCCAGCGAGTTCCCGCTCTGGAAGCCCGGCAAGGTGAGACGTCGCCTCTGCTGTCTGCTGCCAGGGCAATCGCCCGACGATCGCTCGAAATGGATGCTGCCTGATTTCGGTCAGACACATCCAGCTCAGCAATCCAAGGCACCCGCCCAGGCTCAAACCCAACTGGCGAACCTTCGCCAGTTGGAGTTTGAGTTTGGCGGCGAGCTGAAGGATCTCTCCACGGCTCAAATCCTCGAACGGTACGAAATCCCCGAAACCGTGGCAGCGTCGCTACGGAAATTCCCAACCTGGCGGCATACCGACCGAACCCCCTGGTTACGTGCTGCCGTGTTGGAAGTCCTGAAAAACAGACAATCGAAAGGGTAGTTATTCATCTTGGACGAAGACCGAATGTTGAAATGGTTCGTTTGGGCTCATTTGCCGGAGCATTTGCAAGCGATTTCCAAAAGTTTTTGTTTGCTTGCTGACAAGATTTGTTGCGATGTTCCGATCGGACCGGAACGGACTGTCGCATTGCGCAAATTGCTCGAGGCCAAGGACGCGGCCGTTCGTGCGATGGTTCATCCGGGAGGTTGATCGTGGAATTTGAGTTGATTCGGTTCAACCCGAAACGAAAAGCACGCGGTGTAGCGGCTGCCGAAGTAAAAACGACCGATACCGACGGACGAGTTCTTTTTTTGTGGATGTCCCAACGAGACATCGTTCTCAACATTAAAGAATTTGGATCGCATCCCGGTTTGGATGCAGCCAAGCAAGCGTATCGGCGAAACAAAACTTTTCCTGAAGATGATGCGCCTGCCTTGGTAGGTGCATCATGAGCGGAAGCTGGCGAGATGACGCGGCCCCGATTATTGCAAAGGTAATTGAACGCGTTGGACGCGATGACATGAAGGCTTTGAAAAAGGCTTTGCGTGACGCTTACCCGTACGGGGAACGAGCACATCACCCGTACAAAATCTGGTGCAGTGAAGTCCGGTACCAGTTGGGGATGAAGAAGCGTTTCGAACGAATCCCCAAGTACGGCAGCAAGGCCGTCACTCCGGCAGCCGAGCAAGGTTCGTTGTTTGATTGAATTCGTAGCATGGGCTTTAGCCCGTGCAATTATTTGGCGAGCCGGGGTGCGTCAGCCCCCGGACTCTTGGGAATCGCACGGGCTGAAGCCCATGCTACAACAAAAGGAAGTCTATGCTGGCAACGCAAGGCAAATTATCGAAACGCGCAAAACCGATTGACCAGGCCGCGAAGGCCGATCAGGAAAACACCGATCGAGCGGCGAAGATCAAGGCGGCCGGTAAAAGCCGGGCCAAGCCTGACGATCAAGTCGTGAACGTGTTAAACCCGCTCGAAGGCGTGGAGGTGATCGACGAACGGGACGTACCGTACGATCAGATCGTCCGATCGCCGCACAATCCCCGTCAAACGTTCGACGAAACTCTGATCGCTGAAATGCGGCCGAATATCGTCACGATCTGCCAGATGTCACCGCTCACGATGCGGGAAGGGACCAACGAGCTGATCGACGGGGAAACTCGACACCGAGCCGCTGCGGGTGCACCTGGTGTGACTCATTTGCGGTGCAAGATTGTTCGCTGTAATGACGAGCAAGCCGCGCTGATCCGGTTGCAGACGTCCATGCAGCGGCGGGATCTGAACCCAATCGAAAAGGCTCTGGCCCTGCAGGCGATGATCGACGGCTATGGATTGACGCTGAGACAACTGGCTCCGATCGTCAAAATGCAGAATGGATCGATCAGCAATTTGACCCGGCTGTTGAAGTTGCCGGAAGCATGGAAGCAGCGGGTGATTTCTGGCGAAATCACTGGCACGGCAGCCCGCGAGCTTGTGCCATGGGTTGACGAGCCTGCCGTGTTGCGTCTGGTGGAAATCAACATCAAATCGTTAACGCCGGACGAAAAATCGCTGGCGTTGGCTAAAATCGTCCAGGATGCTGCCGAGGAATGCAGCCGACCATTAAAAGGCTATTACTACGACCATGAGAAGTCGAGACAGTACCAGGTAACGATCAATCCGTCTGGCGAAGAACGCGAACAGCTTCGGATCAAGTCGGTAAAAATTCACGGGCAGGACATAGAAAGAGCGTTCAACCTGGAATTGTGGGACGAGCTGCAAGAACGAGCCGAAGAGGAACGTATCGCGGCGATGGAACGCCGAGACACTCGGCACGAGAAGACCGCCAAAGTCGACCCGAAGAAGACGGCCGAGCTGGCAGAGAAAAAGGCCAAAGCATTCCAGCGAGCGTTGTACCGGTATCGGTGCGAGTGGTTACAGGTGCAAATTGGTCGGCACATTGAACACGCCACGATTTTGGAGCTGTTTCGATACTTAACATGGTTCGCTAATGCGGATGGATGCCGTGATCGCAAGGACAAAGAGTTCGGTGATTATTCGAAACGTGGCGAGCCCAAAGATAATCTGAAAGTGTTGTTGAAATCGGAGATTGACAGCAAGTTCACCCAGGTCCGTGAACGAATTAGAGAATGGGTATTGATGCCATTCGACTCAAGCCAAACGGCACTTACACCCGCGTGCCTGGAAGTACTCGCCGACAACATCGGCATCGACATTGAAGATGGTTGGCCGACGACGGTGAAAGAATTCCCGACGTGGCTTAGTGATTACTTGAATTTGCTTAACTCGGAACAGCTAGGAATGTTGGTTGCGGAGTGGAAGCTCGGTCTAAACGTAATACAGGACAAACGAGCTGACACCATTAAGGCAATCGAGCAACGAGCCAGGCTGTTACCGAACGAGTTACCCGTGCCGACGGCGTTGCTAAAAGTGAAGCCAATTTGTTTGTTGTGAGTCATGTGTTTTGTGCCACTGCTCGCCCGTCTTCGGGAGAGCAGTGCTCTTGAATTTTAACGGAACCACTCCGGCCCGCTCGGCGACTCGTTGTTGTTTGAGCGACCATAGGGACTAGCCGGTCAATCGTTTTACTCTACGGGCGATTGATCGGCCCCCTGGCCTGGGTTCTTTTTGAAAGATTGTATGACAGAAATTCCACCGATGACCGATCCTTTATCGAAATACTGGGAGCAGCCATCTCGTGATGGAATCCTGCTTGACGATCATTACGCACTGATGGACACCTGCACTTTTGACAAACTTAAAAATTATTCACGAACGGTGCCGAGCGGTGTTTACCCTGGCAAAATGTGGAAAGCACAATGTCACGAGTCCGGCGAGTGGTTTCTACGATGGTATGGTTGGGACGATGGCGATCCACGGGGGCTTCCGACTCTACTCCGAAAAATAATCGTCATTTGAACCACGAAGAGCACGAAGAAATACAAATGATGAAACGTGACGGCAAACCACCGACGACGTTGACGGCCCAAGACGCTCGCGAGATTTATTTCAAAAACGTCGTGGAAGGGATCTCGCGGGCGGAGGTAGCCAAGATGTTTAATGTCGACCCGACGATGGTCAGCCGAATCCGGCTCGGTCGACTGCATAATCAGGCAACGGCTGAGCTAAGGCGTCAGCATGGTCTCAAGCAAAGTTCGAAGTCCTCTTCGTGAACTTCGTGCTCTTCGTGGTTCACGAAATCTTCTTCAACAGCCACACATGAGCGGCAAGAGCAATCACAGCCAGGGCCGCGTGGATCATAATGACCTTTGTGTCCGTTTGGGTTTTTCGTTGAAAGCTTCTGAGTCGGGAATTTCCAGGGCGTCGATCGCGGGGCCGACGATTCCGCGAAGGATGTCGTTCATCGTCTTGCCCATGCGAGCCGCGTAGCGTTCCAGCTTGTTCACTCGGTCTACTTCAAGGCTTAGACTGGCCTGTTTGACCATCTTTTGCAATCTCACGCTGAATTGCGCCATGGCAGCCCCTTCGGGTTGACAGTTTTGTTCATTAATTAATACAGCCTCTTCGTTGTCGAGACGACGGGCTTTGCCGCTGCCATGGATGGTGGCGGCAATTCTCGTTTATGGATGGTGAATGAAGAAGACGGACTTATCCGAAGACGGACTTATCCAAGGCGAGCCGGGGTGCGTTAGCCCCCGGACTCTTTCAACATGGAGGTGTCAATGAAGGGTTCATATGCGACAAAACGTTATTCCGCTTTTGCCATGTTCGGAGCGATCGCCGCTCGCAAAAAAAAGGCCGGTTGATCGCTCGACGTCGGAACCTGGTGCAGGGCTGACCGTGGGAAAGTCCGGGGGCTGACGCACCCCGGCTCGCCAAATTTTTTCGTTTTGATTTCAAGGATGATCACATGCCACGTCCTGACTCGCTCGGTTTGGAAGTCTCGGTCAAGTCTTTGGACGATGTCGATCCCGTCCTGCACGAGCTGAGCTGGTTGCACTCCGAGCAGGACCGGCTCGACGCTTTGGCTAAGCAAAAAATCGATTCGATTAAAAAGGAATTTCAGGAAAAAGCTGTCGTCACGATCTGCGACACAACCGAAGGCGGCGAGGACATTGAGGACACCGTTACCTTTGCCGATCGGATCGATGCCCTCGAAAAGCCGCTTGGTACCTGGGTGGCCAAGAATCTCCGCAAGCATCTGGACGGTAAAAAAAAGTCGATCGACTTTCCACATGGGACGATCGGACTCAGGCAGCAGCCGCTTGTCGTGGAGATTCCAGAAGGAACTTCCGAGAAGGTCATTTTGGACACGGTCGACAATGAGGCGGAAGGGATCATCGGCACGATCCGAGGTTGGGCCGTTCGCCGCCTGAAGACTCTGGCCTGTTTCGTCGGTGACGTGCTGAAGATCGAAGTGAAGCTGAACCTAAAAGGGATCAAGGACGCACTGGAAGACAAACGACTGACCAAGGAGCAGATCGAGGCATTGGGCCTGACGATCCGCGAGGCCTCGGACGATGCCGTGTTGAAGCCTGCGAAGACGGTCGTGAGCTGATTCGTAGCATGGGCTTTAGCCCGTGCAATCTTTGGACAGCGAAACAGCACGGGCTGAAGCCCATGCTACGAATACACGTTCATGGATGAACGCATGGCAAAAGCTGCCGCACCTGGTAACGATGGTGATGCCGGTCAACGGCATCGTGATCGTATGGCCAAGCGATCGCGGGATAGCTTTGATTCCGTCGCCGAAATCGGATCGGTTCCACCCGTCGCCGATCCCGATCGCCGTGAACGCTGCCGGCTGAACCTGCATGAGTTCCTCAAGACGTACTTCCCTGGCACAACTGGCAAGTCCCCTTTCTCTGATGATCACTTGCGAGTGATCTCCCGCCTGCAGGAGGCTGCGACTCAGGGGGGCCGATATTTCAACCTGGTCTATCGTGGGTTCGCCAAGACAACGATCTCGGTCAACACCTGCCTCTGGGCTTTGTTGTACGGACACCGACACCTGGTTGTCCTGATCGGTGCCAATCGCGACGCGGCCAAGGACCTGCTGGACCAGTTGAAAGCCGAACTGGAAACGAACGACCTGCTCCTGGAAGACTTCCCGGAAGTCTGCTTGGCCGTTCGAGCGCTGGAAGGGAAAAACCAGCGTTGCAACAGTCAGACATGCGGGGGCGAACTGACTCGGATCGAATGGACCAAGGACCGCGTCGTCTTTCCGACGATCGAAGGAAGCCTGGCCAGCGGAGCGGCCGTTGTCACGCGCGGTATCACTTCGTCCATCCGAGGGATCGGACACCGCCGAGCCGATGGGACTCAGCAACGGCCTGACCTGGTCATTTGCGATGACCTGCAAACGGACGCCTCCGCTCGCTCGGCCGGTCAGGTCAATACCCGGCTGAAGACACTCAGCAAAACAATCCTCAAATTGGCCGGGCATGATTCGACGATCGCTTGTGTGGTCAACGGCACCATTATCGAGCCTGACGATCTGATGGACCGGTTGCGAGATCCGTTGCAGTTCCCTGGCTGGCAGGGTGAAACGGTTGCGATGGTCAAATCGTGGAGCGACAGCCACGAAACGCATTGGATGGGCGAATACGCCAGGCTGCGCAAAAGCTTCGACCCGGAAATGCCCGGCGATCAGGACCGAGCCAAACACGAGGCCAACCAGTACTACCTGGCTCACCGTCTCGAGATGGACGCCGGTTGCAAAGTCAGTTGGGAACATTGCTACGACCATGAGCTGGAATACAGTGCGATCCAGCACGCGTATAACTTCCTCATTGACGACGGCGAAGAGACTTTCGCCAGCGAATGCCAGCAGGCTCCGCTGAAATCCGATGCCGATCAGGACAAGCTGACGATCAAGGATGTGATCCACAAGCTGAGTGGCCTGAAACATCGCGAAGTTCCGGTTAATGCTGCGCGCGTGACCTGTTTCATTGACACTCAGGACGAATCCTTTTGGTACACGGTCATCGCCTGGACATCGGCCTACACCGGTTACGTCATCGACTACGGAGCTTGGCCGGATCAGCATTCCCGCGATGCGAGCAAAAAGAAACTCCGTCAGTCACTCGCCCAGAAGTACAAGAGCCTCAAAACCCGTGAGGCTCGCTGGCGGCAAGGTTTGTCGGATTTGTGTGACGAGCTGCTCGGCCGCGACTGGCTCGACGCCGAGGGGCACGCTCACGCCATCACGTTTGCTTTCGTCGACGTTGCCGACGGCGATGCTTCGCTCGAATTGCGTGCCTGGGTGAAAACCTCGAAATGGGCCAAGATCCTGAAACCGAGCATGGGAGCAGCGATGAAGCCAGGTGCTACGCCAATGGGCGAACAGAAAAAAGGAACCGACGAAATTAAACGGGGATTGAACTGGATCGAAAAGCGGGACAAAAAGATCCGGGGCGGAACAATCACTACGATCGATACAAACTGGTGGAAGTCGTTCTCGGTCAATCGCTGGCAGAGCAGCTCGCCCCGTGTGCAGAACGATTCGAGTCAACGGCCCAACGAGCCGGGCGGGTTGTACCTCTGGGGCACCGATCCGCACGCTCATGCAACGTTTGGCAGCCACCAGGTGTCTGAGACGGCCAAGCGGATGGAAGACAGCAAGACGGGCCGCAAAGTCGATTTTTGGAGCCTTAAACCAAATCGACCGGACAACGAGTACTTCGACGGCGTTGTGGGCTGTTGCGTGCTGGCCAACGTGGCGGGCGGCGTGGAATTGAAAGACAGCGGATTGAACCTGGCTCAATCGAAGGGCCGGAAAAAATTGAGCGCGGCGGAACTGCGAGCCATTCGGGAGGCGAAACATGGCTGACAAAGACAATTGCGGGATTCGTTGCCCGAAGTGCGGTTGCCAATACACTAAGGTGTATTATACGCGAGGCCGGAAAAACACGGTCAAACGGGCACGGATTTGCAAAAGCCCGATCTGCGGGAAAGTTTTTCCGACGACGGAGAAAGTGACGGGGGGCTAATCGTGGGGCAAAGCAATGAGGCCGTTCATCGAGTCGTAGGGGAAGCGATTACGCGTGGTCCGATTTACTTTCTGCCTCCTGGCTGGAAACTCACATTCATCACGCCGGTTAAATGCGAGTATTGCGGCCGTCGAGGTGCAGGCAACGGAACCTGTCCGGGTTGTGGTGCTCCATCTAGCCTGGTGTTTCGGAAGGAAATTAACCACGAAGGACACGAAGGACACGAAGAGCACGAAGGTTAAGAGAAGGAAGTTGTCGCCCCTTCTTCCCTTCGTGCTCTTCGTGTCCTTCGTGGTTCAATTCTTTTTTGATTTCAATTCAGCACGTCGATCGGCAATCCAGCGAGTGACCAATTCTTGCGTTTCAACCGACGGTCGATCGACGCCATCTCGCCACCTGGCGACGGTCTTGGGCGTTACACCGACTGCGATCGCACACGCTTGATACGAGATTTTACCGCGTACCCAGTGCTCTTCGACGAGTGTCTTCATCGCGAGCATGGTACGCGACCAATCGCCGTTATCCTCGTTGCGTCGAACACCTTTTGGCCAGTGCCCGCGAACAACTTTGACCTGTTTTTTTGTAGCCACAATAACCCCACAAAAAGAAATTCGCCGCGTGCGGTACTCCGAAAATCGGAACCGTTGACTAGACGGCACCGCACGCGGCGGGAGTGAAAATCTGCTGGCATGGAATGCGTCAATCGACGCTGAACACTCACGCGTATTGCCCGACTTGGATGGGGCCATGCCAGCAGAAATTCTTGATACATCATTCAGCAACCGAGTGATGATGCTTCAGTCCGGTACAGACACGGTAGCCCGGCACATATCCGGCCTCGTACCAGACCACCGGGGCACCACACACGGGGCACGGCGTAAAATCGACGGTTGCCCAATAATCTGGATGCTCTTGAGGGTATTCCGGTTCGCTACTCAGACGGACTGCGACGTGAGGCGAGCCATGCACGTGGACTGCGATCAGTCCAGACGGCATCTTTGCCCCGAGCGTGACTCGGTAACCGAGTCTGCTCGGCAGCGGTTCAACGGTTGATCCCGCCGACTGCAATAACTCAAGAGCGGGGATTGTGAGGCGTACCTCGTATACGACAGGGGCAATGCCGTTGTGTTCAGCGAACAGCCCGCGTCTATTTTGATTGATCAATTTCATAGAGTACTCCTAATTCAGGGGAGGGTCAATTCGCTGGAATATCACATTCGTGGCGAGGCTTGAGGCTTCCGTCTTCGAGATCGATACACCATCCGTCAGGGACTCCGCCGGCCGTGACGGTTGCCTCATCGCTCTTTCGTTGCGAGATGAAGTTGCGCAATGAACCGAGTGTCGTGTACCGGGTAACCGTGTTATTGCTGTACCGTCGTCCGTCCCAGACTTGACGTGGCTGATACTCCTTAATCAGATTGCAATCGGACTTGTTGGCCCACAAATCAATCGAGCCATCTAGTACGGTCAGACGCACGCGGTCAGATCCTTCTGCGATTACATAATATGTGCGGTTCTTGTATTCGACCTTGGCGAAGACTCGCTTCTCCGCCAAGTCCTCGTTGGGGGCTGGTTGGCTATCAAGCGAGCCAACGATGCTCGCGATGTCGACGGCCTTGGATGCGCCGATCCACCATTGCTTGCGATCGCCGTCCCAATGGCAACCAGCGGCCTTAAGTTGATTTTTGACGGCAAACGTGTTGCCTGTCACGTAGATTCTTGCACCGACTTTTTCTGTTGAAATTGTCATCGTCATTCTCCCTCGTCCCGGTCAGGGGACATTCCTAATCAATCAGAGGTCGCGACAATCGCGGCCCGCAACAGTGCCGACTCTTGCGAATCGGCAGAGCAGCGAGTCGAGATTATTCGTCGGCAGTCACGTCCAGGCACCAGCCATCCTCATCGTCCCAGCAATAGACCGCGACGTCGGAGTAAGCACCACCACCTAGTGAGCGGCAGTCTGACCGATCCTGCTGAGCCGCTGACTGTGCGGCCCGAAGCAATCGATGCTGGCTGACCAATCCCCTGACAGATCCGTAGACGACGTAGTCGCAATTGCTGGCTACGGTCAGTTTCCCAATCATTCCCCGGTGTTTTGTTTTCGTTGCCATTTTGGCTCTCCCTGCCGAAGTCACTCGGCTTTTTTGTTAACCGATCGTTGCGACCGGCCCAACAAGGAACATTATCGTCATTGGGGACACGTTCGTCAATCTCATTGGGGACAAGTTCGGAAAGATTTTTGAGAATAATTTTCGTTGGGTGATTTCTCAAGAAAGCAAAGAGCACTGCTCTCCCGAAGACGGGCGAGCAGTGGCACAAAACTAACTGATTCCATCGGTGGAACTTGGTTGAAATAACTTCGCGGTGAAACGTCTGCAGGTGGTTCGCGCTTTTCGCATTTTGTGCGATGACGTTGGCTATGCCTGACGCGACCCCCACTCCACTGGCTACTTCTCTCGCCCAGACGGCTGGTTTACCCCAGACGGCTACGGCTGATGGGACTTCTTTTACTGAGCGGCCTGTCTCAGATGTCATTGCTGCTGACCAGCATCTTGCTGGGAATAACGCTTTGACCAAACGGGGGTTTGGCATTCTGCGTCAAAAAATCTCGCGGGGGAACGCTCTGGGGGGGCATTCCTGATGGCTCGCCGCTCCTGGGTGCAACCGCTGACTCTTTCGGCTATTGCCGGTCTACTTGGCTTTCGGCCAACCAAGGCCGAGCTGCATGCTCGTGCTGCTCGCAACCAATACCAACGTCTACGAGCCCGTTACGACGCCGCTCAGACGACCTCGGATAATTCCGAACACTGGCTGCAGGCGGACGATCTAAGCGGAACGGCAGCCAATTCGCTGCCGGTCCGCCGAACACTGCGACGTCGTGCACGGTACGAAGTCGCCAATAACTGCTACGCCTCCGGGATGCTGCTGACGATCGCCAATGACCTGGTCGGGACCGGTCCACGCGTGCAAATGAAAACCGCCGACACCGAAGCCAACAAAAAGATCGAACAAGAATTTGCGCGTTGGTGCCGTGAGGTCAAGCTGGCTCCCAAGCTTCGCACGGCTGTTGTCACCAAAAAACGGGACGGCGAGATCTTCTTCCGGTTCTTCTCGAACCCGTCGCATGAGTCCCCTGTGTGGCTCGATGTGGAACTACTCGAGCAAGACCAGGTGACGACGCCAACGTTGGTACCGACTGAGTTTGTGATCGATGGGATTACCTTCGATCAGTACCAGAATCCGTACTCGTACCAGATCCTCAGACAGCATCCGGGCGAACAGGTCGCGATTCGCACCTGGCTACCGGATAACGTTCCAGCCAGCCAGGTGATTCACTGGTTCCGGGTTGACCGGCCTGGGCAACGTCGCGGAGTTCCCGAGATCACTCCAGCGTTGCCCTTGTTTGCTCAACTTCGACGATTCACGCTAAGTGTCATCACGGCGGCAGAAACCGCAGCGGATCATGCGGCCGTATTGGAATCGACCGCTGCCGCGAATGCTGAAGACACCGACGGCGATATTGGGGCCTTGTCTCCATTTGATGACGTCGCCTATACGCGGGGCATGTTGACGGCCGTGCCATTCGGTTGGAAGCTGTCACAGCTTCGGGCCGAACAACCGACGACGACTTACGGGATGTTCAAGCAAGAGATCCTGAACGAGATCGCTCGCTGCATTCACGTTCCGTACAACGTCGCTGCCGGGAATTCAGCAGGCTACAACTATTCGTCTGGTCGACTGGATCACAAGGGTTACTACGGGGCGATCGGGATTGAGCAATCCGAGTGCGAGCTGGTTGTGCTCGATCGCATCTTCCGCGCGTGGTACGCCGAGGCTCGTTTAATCACTCTGGCTGATGGCTCGCGGTATGTGCCTGATGTTGATCTGTGTCTGCATCCTTACGCCTGGGCTTGGGATCCACCAGCGGACATTGACCCGGTTAAGACTGCTACGGCTCAATCTATTGGCTTGGCCAACGGGACCGTGACCTTTGCCGAGATATTCGGTGAGAAGGGCGTTGAGATGGCTGTCTCTCTGCAGGAGCAAGCCGACGCGCTGGGGATCACGAAAGAAGAATATCAAGCTTTGCTCAGACAGAAGATCTTCGGGGCGGTTCTGTCGCAAGCTCCTGATCCGAGTGTGTCCGCTCGCCGGAAAAAGAAGAAACGTTCCTGGCTACCGAAACGAATGTTTGGGGGGGCACGGGTATGAAGACGAAACGTAGCGGAGGCTTCCAGCCTCCGATCGGCGGCAAGATGCCGCCGCTACGGGCGGCCCGACAATCTCGCGGCGTTGTCTGCTTTCGGTCGCCCGACGTCAAGCTGGCGGCCCAGGTAGCCAACAGCGTCAACAGGGCGTTCGAAGGGGTGGCCTACAACGGCGGCCTGATGTATCCGACGCTTGTTGTCGGGCGTGAAACCATTACCGGCCCGGTTGTGGTGGATCTCGATTCGGTGGTCATTCCGAGCCAGCAACGGCCCGTGCTGGATGATCACGACGATTCAACGGACGGTCTGATTGGTCGGACTACCAGCCTGTCAATCGACCAGTATCAGCTCAACGTCAAAGGTGTTATCTACACCAAAAAGACACGGGCTCAAAAGATTCTGTCTGCCAATGATGGCGGCCATGATTGGCAACTGTCAGTCGGCATGGACAACTTCACGATTCAACGGGTTCCCGCCAATCAAACGGTGGCGGTGAACCAGCAAACATTTAAAGGCCCCCTGACTGTCTTGCGGGGAGCCTATTTCACGGACTTGAGTTTTGTGGCCATTGGTGGCGACGACTCAACCTGGGCCAAGATCGCGGCGAAGCGATCGCGGCAATCGAAGGCCCGAAGCGCTCGCGCTTCAAACAATTCCAAGGAAGGATTTTTTAATATGTCTTTTGAAGACTGGATGAAAGCGAATCATCCCGACGTCGATCTTGCGACTCTGAGTGCCGGTGATAAGGAGAGCTATCGTCAACAGTACCTCGGCACCATCCCCGATGATGACGAGGAAGAAGACGAAGATGAGGACGAAGATCTGACCGAAGCGGAACAACAAGCCGCCCTGGCTGCCGCTCGCCGCAAGAAAGCTCGCCTGGCTGCCGGCCGCGTGCCTGTCCGTGGCGGCGACGGAGCCTCTCTCGATCGCATCGTCGAACGAGCGACTCAGGCGGCCATCAATTCGACGCGGCTGGAAGCGGCTCGGATTGCTCACATTCAAGCGATGGCCAACGGCGACGAAGAAGGAGCGGCTGCCGCGATCGCCAACGGCATGCCCGCCAAGGATTACGAACTGGCTCGACTGCGAGCCGGTCGATCGACTGCCAGCGGTGCCAGCAGCAAGCCCGCCGAAGATGAAGCCCAGGTCATGGAAGCGGCTTTGCTGATCAACAGCAATTTCGATCTCACCCGGCTCGGCAAGTACTTCAGCCAGGAGATCATGAACCGAGCCAACGCCGGACGGTACCGTGGTTTCAGCCTGGTCGAGTGCGGCGACGCCCTGATCCGTACTGCCGGTATCGGTTTCAATGGCAACCGAAAGCAAACGGCACACATGCAGGCCGTGCGGTCTGCCTCGTCGAAGCTGGAGGCCGGTGGTTTCACGTCCATGACGTTGTCGAGCATTCTGGAAAATGCGGCCGACAAGGTTTTGATCGACGCCTACCAGGCTGTCGAGACGATGTGGCAGAACTTCTGTGCGGTGCGATCGCTGAACGATTTCAAGATTCACAGCCAGTACGCCCTCGATCCCCTGTCCGTCTTCCAGCCGGTCGGCTCGGACGGTGATTTCGCTCAACTCCAATTCGGCGATCGTAAGTACAGCTTGCAAGCCGGATCGTACGGGGTTCGGTTCAAGATCGATTTCCAGACCTGGCGGAACGATGACCTCGGATCGATCAACAATCGGATCGGGACGATCGGAACGTTGGGAGCATCGACGATCGAACAAATCGCGTTCGCGCTGTTGATGACCGGTATCAACAACACGGCCATGTTCCATGCGAGCAACAACAATTACGACGCGACCTCCGCCAGTACGCTCGGCATCGCCGGGTTGACATTTGCGGAAACGCTGTGGGGTAACCAGGTCCGACAGAACGGTACGCCGTTGGGTGTCAGCCCTCAGATGTTGATGGTCGGTACGGCCCTCAAGACTCTGTCCGGTCAGTTGTTCACGTCGCAAAAACTGAACGAAGTGTTCACGACGGCACAGACTCGAACGGGTCCAGCTCCGTCTGACAACCCATTCGTCGGACGCTACAAGCCGGTTGTCGCTCCTCAGCTCAACAACTCGGCGTTGAAGCAGAACGACGGCAAGACGGCATTTCCACATCAAGACGTTGGTCTATGGATGCTCATGGCTCGCCAGGGGAACAACGCTCCGTTCCACGTTGGATTCCTCGACGGTCAGCAATCCCCGAAGATCGAGGTCATCAATAACCAGTCCGAAATGATCGGATTCGAACTCGCGGCAGGGATGCACTTCGGGGTTGGCTTTGGCGATCCGAAGTTGGCCATGGCGTTCAATCCGAATGCTGCGTGATCGGCTGAACGCCGATCAGTGAGTGGAAAGTAGAGAGTAGAAAGTAGACCAGACTTTCACTCTCACTTCTCTTGTTCTGTCTACTTTCAACTTTCTTAAAACTACTCTCTATTCGCGGAGCGAATCATGGCTCAAATGGCTCAGTTTTTGAAAGGCAGTTACCCAAACATGGGTGACTACACTCCGGCTGCCGACATGGCTGCCGGTGACGTCGCGGTTGTGGGCGATACGCTCGTCATCTGTGTTGGCGGTGCCAAGACGAACGGCGGCGGTACGGGGATCTCGGCCAACGTGCTGGGTGCCGTGGTCATTCGCGGTGGGATCTTCGTTGTGCAGGCTGACGCGGCGATCGCCGTTGGAAAACGGGTCTACTGGGACGCGACCAACAAGAAGGTCACTTTGACCCGAGGTACCAACCTGCAATTCGGGTTCGTACTTTCCGCCTCTTCGGGTGCGAATGCGTATTGCAACGTCGAATTCGCACCGGGCCGAGGGGACGAGGCCACCAGCCTGGTCACTCCGACCGGCAGCACGATCGCCGACGCGGCGGCACTCAACGACGGGTTTAACCTCGTCACTGGTGCCGACGGTACCAAAGGCGTCTTGCTGCCCACCGCTTCGCCTGGTCGCGTGGTAAAGGTCAAGAACGCGACGGCGGCAGTCTTGAAGGTTTGGCCTAACGCGGCGGGACAAGCGATCAACGCGTTGTCGGCCGGGGCGGCATTGTCGATGGCCTCGCTGGCAAGTGCTGACTTCCAGTGTGTCGATGGCGTCACCTGGTACACGAACCCGACGGTCCCAAGCTGAAGACAGCTTGGAACCGAGATTTGAGAGAGTAGAGAGTAGAAAGTAGACAAGACTTTCACTCTCATTTCTCTCGATTGGTCTACTTTCTACTTTCTCAAAACTACTTTCTATTCGCGGAGCGAATCATGGACGAACAATTGAAACCGTACTTCGCTGCCGTGGAGCAGTCGAAAGCGGATGTGGCGAATAAGACGTTGGCTGTCACCAACGCCGAGACGGCACTGGCGACAGCCCAGGCTGTTGTGGATCAGGCCAGGCAAGACCTGGAAACCGCCAAGGCCACGAACAAGACCGACGGCGAAAACCTGGTCACGGCGGTCAAGAACGTTTACGGCGTGGCCTGATTTCTTGAGAAAACGCCTTTTGGGGAAGGCTGGCACGGCATCGCTGTTCTGTGGTGCCGTGCTTTTTGAGTAAAGACAGTCGACGTTTCATGTGAGTGATTCATGCCATACACCGCAGTACCTCAGCTCAACAACGGAGTGCAATTGAATGCACCCATGGCTGATGGTACGTCCGGTCAAGTGATGGTGACCGATGGAAATGGTAATCTGTCGTTCGCTAATGGTGGTAGCGGATCGGCGACTGTCTGGAGGTCGGGAGCCGGTGCTCCGTCTAACGCCCTGGGGGCGAACGGCGATTATTATCTGAACACGTCAACGTCGGATGTGTACCTGCGAACGTCTGGCACATATTCAATCGTTTGCAACATTAAGGGTGCGACGGGTGCCACTGGTGCTACCGGGCCAACGGGGGCGACTGGGCCAACGGGACCAACCGGGGCGACTGGCCCGACCGGGTCGGCCGGTACCAACGGAACCAATGGGACCAACGGCACAAATGGTGCGACCTGGCGATCGGGAGCTGGTACACCTTCCAATGCGACCGGTGCCGATGGCGACTATTATTTGAACACGACAACGTCGGATCTCTACTTGCGAACGTCTGGCACATATTCAATCGTTTGCAACATTAAGGGTGCGACGGGTGC
>JBAXBD010000060.1:0-15698 GCA_037142165.1 Schlesneria sp.
GGCTGCCGCCGTACTGATATTAAAGGTGTGCAGCAGATCGCCGCCGGTGCCACATGTGTCGAGCAGGCGCTCTGTCCGGCAGGATATCGATGTTGCACGCTCACGCATGGCTTTCGCCGCGCCGACCAGTTCACCAACGGATTCACCCCGACATCGGAGCGCGGTGAGAAACGCCGCGATTTCTGCCTCGGAGCATTCTCCATCGATGATCGCCCCGACGGCAGACTTCATGATTTCGGCGGAAAGACGACGTTCATCCAGTAACTCGGTAACGGCATGTTTTAAATGTTGATGCATTCGCAGTCAGTTGTCCCATCAAAATCCGAGCCGACACTCTCGGTTGAGAGTGCCGGCTCGGTGAATAATCAGCGATCAAAAGTCATCAGACACTGATGTTGATCTCGTAGCCCTTACGCTGTTCGCGGGTAATCCACTTGGCAGCGTCTTTGTCGTTGATAATCTGTTCGGTCTTCGGGTCCCATTCGATTTTGCGACCAAGACGAATGGCGATGTTCGCCAGATGGCAGGTTGTCATCGCACGGTGGTGCGAATACACGTCGCTGACAGGCAATCCTCGGTCACGGACACAATTGAAGAAGTTCTCCATGTGCGCGTTGCCACCACCCTTGGGGTCTTTTCCCTTATACAGTTCTCGTAACAGGGATTCCGGCAGCGGATTATTGGCGAGATCGTCCACAGGAGCACCGGTCAGCTTTCCTCGGTTCACGAAGATTCGGCCTTCCGTCCCCTCGAGAAGAATCCCGTTGTCCCCTTCGCTGGTGATCAACATTTCGGCCCCGTTTTCAAACTTGGCCGTCACATTGAACTTTGTGGCTGCGTTATATCGATTGGAAACAGTCGGCATTCCGTTTTCGAATGGGACGGGATGTTCTGCTGTCCCTTCGACCGAGACGGGTCCGCTGTTGTCCATCCCAAGCGCCCACATTCCGATATCAACGTGGTGTGCGCCCCAGTCGGTCATCTTGCCGCCTGAGTACTCGTACCACCAGCGGAACTCGTAATGAGTTCGCGATTCGGGATAGTTCTTGTTATTCCCGAATCCTCCTTGCAGATAATCAGTCATCGGGGCCTGACCCAGCCACATGTCCCAGTTCAGGTGCGAAGGAATGTCTGCCACGGGAATTTCGTGTTCGTTCTTTGGTGCCCCGTTAATACCACAGGTCACCTTGTTGATCTTTCCCAATCGGCCGCTACGTGCGATCGCCACAGCCTTCAGAAACTGGTTCTTAATCTTTCCATCGTTGGCAGACATTTCTGAGCGTTGTTGCGTCCCGACCTGGAAGACCCGCTTGGTTTCATTCAAAACCTTGATGATCTGTTTCCCTTCGAGAATCGTCAGCGTCAGCGGCTTTTCGCAATAGACATCTTTGCCCGCCTGCATCGCCTCGATCGCAATCTTCGAGTGCCAGTGATCGGTTGTCACGATCGTCACGACCTGAACGTCTTTGCGATCCAGAAGTTTGCGGTAGTCTTCATACATCTCGGGTTCGCCCGTGAACCCTTTTTTGTTCTGAATCTCTTTGACCCGATTACGACCCTTTTCCACATGCTGGCGGTCGACGTCGCAAACAGCGACACAGTCCGAAAACGCCATCGCATTCGGGCCTACAGCGTTCCAGCGATCTCCAGTTCCGATACAACCCAGCACCGGTCGATCATTCACACTTTGCCGTCCGAGTGCCAGATTACTCGCCGAAGTAAACCAGTAAGGCATCGTCGCGCCGGCAAGGACTGCGGTCGAAGATTTGAGAAAATCACGTCGATGGGAACGGTGGCTCATGTAAGTCGTCCTCAGGTGTCAATCAGTGAAGTGAAACAAATATCACGGGATAGAAATACTCTAGCGGCTTCACGGATCAACGTAAAACCAGCGCTGTTGTCAGTTGTGATGATCGAAAAAAGCGACAAGTTACGCGAGTGGTTCGATAAAACAACCCAGTGGAAAGGTGACAGGTTTCTCGGCGTAAAAATCGCTGCCAAACCCGATGATCTGATCCCGCTTCAGTTCCGCGACTTCCATTGCACCGGTCCAGACGGCCGCCTGACCATTGGCGTCAATCTCAACTGCCAACTGGTAAGCATCTTCCAACGAATGACCGCAGACTCGACAAAGTGCATCAATCACGTAAGCAAACGTATGCAAGTCGTCGTTCAGCACAATGACCGTGTACTGAGGTTGCCTTTTTGTCCGCGTCACCGGAGCGGGTTTTGTCGTCGTAACGATTGTTTCTTGTTGGACCAGTTCTTCGATATCGCTCATGCTGTCATTCCAATTCTGGAGACTGAAGTGACTTGATGCCGTCAGTCAATTTAACACGATCCAGGAAATGAATCCTTTTTCATTCTGAATTTGGCGACGGAAGTGATGAAAACCCCGTTGTCAAGGGATTGTGTAATTCAGAAAGTGTATCCACTTTGATTTCTTGTTTCTAACGTTTATTCGTCTTTTCCAGATCCGAGCCGTTCATAATAACCACGGACAAGATCGCGATAACGCGTCGGAACAGGATCGCGATCGACAGGAACCAGCGAATCGGGTGATTCCTGCTTGGCGATTTCGTCTGCTAACCGCTGTTGAAGTTCGATCATCGGCTGATGCACCGATGTCCGAACCAGATCCCAGTTGGGTGTCTGCGTGTGCCTTTTGAATTCAGCACGAGCACTTCTGGCTCGGTCGCGAACTTTTTGAACTTCTGCCTGTAGCCGCGGATCGCTGATCATCGATTCGACATCACGAAGTTTCTCATTGAATTCCGCATAGTTTGATCCCGTCAGTGGTCCGCCCCCCTGGCCGTTACCGCCGCTGCTGCCGTTTTCGGAATTCTCTTCACCGGGTTGTGGTTGTTCACGACCAGGGCCTCCAGGGCGTTGACTACTACCTCCCTTACCGCTCCGCAAACCTGCAGGACTTTGACGCGGCGACGGACGTTCATTTCCTCCGGGTTTTGTCGCCGTTCGCGAACTGGCATCAGAAGAAGGCTCGCCTGGACTTCCTTCACCGCCGGCTCCCTGGCCCGGGCCATCCCCTGGAACTTGACCAGTCCCTTTTCCCTCGCCGGGTGTATTCGACGGCTGGCCGGGTTTATCTGATTCGCCTGGCGCCCCCTGACCTTCGCCTTTTCCTTCACCTTTGGACTGTCCTTCTCCCTCTCCTTGCCCCTCTTTCCCCTGGCCTTCTTTCCCTTGACCCTCTGTTCCCGGTGTTTTCCCTTCACCGCTTCCGGGCTTGCTTGGCTGCTTCCCTTGCTGATCCCGTTCGCCAGGTTTGGAATTGGAGCGAATCTCGTTTTCAAGTTGTTGAGACAACTGGGCTAACTCTTTCTTCGCCCGTTTCAGCGAGTCGACTTCGTTCCCCAGCACCGATTCGGCGGCTCGTTCAATGCCATTCTTTAGTTGATCGATCCCCGAACGAGCTTGCTGCTCAGCCTTGGCCGCTTCGGGAAGAATCCCTTGCTTCAGCAGTTGCTGAGTTGCTGTCAGTGCCTGATCCATCTTGGACTCACGGGTTGAGCGAAGCATGTCATAAAGCTGTTTTGACAACAGCGGTTCTGAAGTTTCGGCCTGCTGAACGACTTGCTTGGCCTGGTCGACAATTTCGTTGGCTTGCTGCTGCTGTTGCTGAAATTCGGCCTGCAACTGAGCCCGCTCCTGTGACTGTCGCAGCGTGCGACGCGATTCTTCTCCTAAATGAGCCAACTGTTCGGAAAGTTCTTTTTCCCGTTCGGCCAGTTGACGCACCTCGTCTCGCATCGAGCGCATGGCGTCGGCGAATTGAGCGGCAGTCTGCTTCCGAAAATCTTCGTGAAGCTGCTTCAGTTCTCGCTCAGCCCGCGTTCCGGCATTCAGTGCCTGCGAGACCTGTCCTTCGCGCAGCTTTTCCGCCGTTTCGACCATTCGTTGTCGAGTCTGTTCCAACTGCTGCTTCGTGTCAGCGACCATTTCTTGTTGAGTCGACTTGTTCAACTTGTTGCGAAGCTCGTCCGAATCGTGCAACAATTGCTGCTGCTCTTCACGCAATCGTTTCAGCCGCCGTTCGATTTCTTCCTTTTCAGCCTCCGTTTTGGCCTGACGCATTTGCGTTTCAAGTTCCTTGAGCTGCTGGTTCAGCTCTTCCTGACGTCGAGCCAGTTCCTTCAACCTGTCGAGCACCGCCAATGCTTCTCGATTGACGTTACTTTCTTCCTTCTTCGCTGCAGCCTTTTCGGATTCGTAGCGATCTTTCTTTTGTTTCAATTCCAGATCGAGTTTTTCTTTTTCTTCGTTCTGCTGACCGTTCCCCTTCGACTTGGACTGCATCAGCAAGTGCTCTTTGGCACGCAGTTTCAACAACCCCTGGTATGCAGACTGCTCGGCGACCGACGCATCTGTCAGCGGCGGGAATCCTTGCTCAGCCACGGCGCGACCCAATTCTGATTCTGCCTTCACCATGGCATCTTTGATGGTGGCGAAGATCGGCTGCAGTTGCGGCTGATTCATCTTTTCACGCAGCACCGAAAGCTTGACCAGTGCTTGCGTCTGACTCTCGTGAAGCAGGCCAATGTCCTGGGTGAACTTCGGCGACCACTTCGGATCGATCATCCGGACATGCTTCCACGTCCCGATGATGATTTGCTTTTGAAGTTCCAGCAATTTCGCCAGCGACTCCGGCGGCTTCTGCGAGTTTTGCATCTCGCCCGCACCTTGTTGATCGACCTGACGATAGATCTCTTCGAACGAACGGATTTCCGCGAAAAAGACGTCGCTGCTGGTTCGTCGCCGCTGGCCATCAGGGCCATGATCATCGGCATACAGGTAATACGTCATCAATTCATCAGGCTGCACACGGAAGTCTTCCAGCTTCTGAATCGACGAGAGCTTGTGCTGCTCGCCACCTTTTAAATCCTGACCGAGCGGCAGTGTGATCGGATCTCGACCGGGAAATTGAACGACCAAACCCGTTTCGAGCACGCCGAAGTCATCGATCACACTCGATTCCAGGGCCACTTCTTCCAACGGCGAAACTTTTACATCTTTGCCAGGAAAGGCCAACTTCAGGTCGGGAATTTTATTCGGGACAACGTCGATTCGAAATTCTTCAGGATCGCGGTTCTTGCGTCCCGCTGCATCAACCAGCTCCAACTTTAACTTCATTCGGGCCGTCGGAGTGAATCGGACGAGATACGACTGTGGGTTCGCAGGATCGAGTTGCAGATCGAAAGCGGGTCCATTCGCCGGGACCAGTTTCGCCGAGGCCAGGTCTTTGTTGACCTTACAGGTAATCGTGACCGAAGTTCCCTCGACGACGGTCGCTTCGAACGCGTCTTCCAGGGTCTTTGGTTCCAGTTTCGTATAACTGGGATACTGCAGATGCAGATCCGCTCGAACCAGCGACGGAAGATCGTAGACGGTGATTCGGTAGTCTGACGTCTGCTTCCCGTCGAAATCAACGCGATAAGTGATGTCCTCTTTCACGACAGGAATTCGTGACGCGAAGACCGGATCATCGAGGCTTTTCGTTAAGGGAATTCGAACTTCATTAGCATCGGCCCCCTTCCAGATCACATGGACATCGGCAGGCGGTGTCCCCTTAAAGCGCGCGAGGACCAGCAGACTGCTTCCTCGTTCCAGTTCAGCATCACCAGGCTCAACAGTCAGAGGAAGCTCACCTTTGACCGGCTCGACATACGCAGGGTTCTTCGCAACCGCCGCCGCTGATTTCGTCGAAGCCTGCATGGCGATCAAACCAACGACGACGAACGAAGCCATCGCGGCAAACTGGCCGATCACAGCCCGAGTCATCTGTCGCGGCGGAACTGCCTCGGTCCAGTCATTCATCCGCGCATGGTGGACCGCTTCGGAGATTAGCTGACGCTGTAAGACGTTCATTCGTCCCGTCTGAAGATCGGGGCATTGTTCAATCGCGGCGAGCAATCTTGAATTTAAATCAGGAAACGCCTGCTCAATATTTCGAGCGACATCCATCTTTGGTGTCGCCAGAGTTTTGGAACGAATCCAAACGAATGTCGCCGCCATGGCCGCGGCAAAGATCCAGGCAATTCCGGGGATCACTGGTCGACCGGTGATCGCCCAGCCCGCAACCAGAAGAGAAAGAATCAACCACGACCACGTCAATTGTCGCCACATCCACAAGCGACCAATACGACGAGCCACATTCGACAATTGCTGGCCAAGCTGGAATTCCAACATCAGTCTCTTTTCCAGAAAAACAGTCCCTCAGGACGAAATCGGCGACCAATCAAAGAATACCGTTCCGAATGCCCTGCGTCACTCCTGATCCTGTCGGACGCCGTGATTTCAGGATTCGCGATCGCGGTTCATCGCTTCCGATGCTGCCAGCATTGGAAGCAAGCCGCAAAATCATAAAAAGGAAAAAGCCTATGTCGAAAAGAGGGATCCTTTAACCAACCGTCCTTTCACCTTGATTCTCAGCCAGACTCAGGCTGAAGAAGAACCAGGTTTGGAAACCACTTTCTCAGGTATCCGCGGTCGACGGCTGCCAAACGATTCGCCTGATTCGTGGCGTGAGCGGCAATCAAGAAATCGGGGACAAGATATTGACGGGGACCACCCGCCAGACGGTATTGGCGAAATGTATCTCCGGCAAGGAAAGCGGTCGCCGGTGACAATCCGTCATAAGCAATCTGCAGTCGATTGAGAAAGCCCGTGAGAGCGGCTTCGTGTTGAGCTGATGGAGCGAGTTCCGCAAATACGATCGGGCAAACCAGCAACGGGCCTTCCGTCGACGCTTGCTGCAGCAAGACTTGCCATTGCTGCCAGCCCGCTTCCTGTTTGATCAGCGACCAGAGTACAGAGGAATCAACCGCGGTGATCATGGTTGCGAACCAGAATTGGACTCGCCAGGCTCGACAGGACCACCGCGCAGTTCATCAATCAATTCGACTGACGAAACGCGATCCCACGGATGTCCCTGAAGAACCGATTGAGACTCCGTTCGCCATGCTTCAAGCGCCTCATTCCATTCCGCAGGATTAACGACTCGGCGACCTATCAGAATTGTCGAATTCTCGTCGAAATCGATCTGATCTCCCGGCTTCAAACCGAGTTTTTCCCTGATTGCCATGGGGATCGTGATCTGCCCCTTGCTGGTAATGGTTGCTTTCATTGCCAGATTGTAATTGTAAAGAGAAAGGAAAGCAATCCTTACTTCTACGGGATGCGCGTAGTGGCGGTCACCACGTCGCTTATTCAAAAACCGATGTTTTACGTTATTTCATGGGTTTTCTTTTGTTTCGATCTGCGGGGATTGGTGAAAAGCAAAAGAACAGACATCAGCGTCAACGGGGTTACAATCGACCAGTAAGGGATGGTGCACTTTTCGATTTGTAAAATCGAACTGCTTTTGATCTTGGCTTTGCAAACACGAAAGATCAACCAATCCGAATGCCAGATAATGTTCAGCTTTTCGTCCGGATTGAACGGTAACGGTTCACCGTTGTCAGCGAATTTGAGAAAAGGCGGAGCCCAGAGATTTTCAGAACCGAACTGAATTGGTGCACTTGGAGCGACCGGTGTCCCTTTGGTCAAAAGAATCATTCCGTGAAGAGATTCGATGCTATAACCAGAATTAGTATAGGGATACCACACGAAATCAGCGGTCAAACGACTCCTCACCCACCCCACCGCAAATACGCCGGCCATGATCAGGGTCGCCACGCCAAGTTTCCGTCGAAACGGCTGGAAGTAGGTCACATTCACGCTCCCTCGGAAGTACGGGGGTCGAGTGGTCAATCGACAAACATCAATTCGTCGGATATCAACAACACATGCACAAAACGTTCCCACGGACTTAGCGATCGCATCCCCACTTTAGCACCTGCTTTGGTTGCGGAACGTTTTTGCGGTGACGACTCTGCCATCTCTTCGGCATCTAAAAATCGGCCGGCGAGTTCGATTTCGGCAGCAGTAGGACCGCGTTGGAAGAGCTGTTGGTAAACGTATTGGATTCGTTCCTCTGTGGTCTCAAAAAGCTGAAAATCGGCTCTTGCGGCAAGACTGCATGCCTGCTGCATGACAAAGAGATCGTTCAAAAAGAAGAGCGCCTGTTGTGGCACGGTCGTGATGTCTCGTTGGGCCGTAGAAAGATCCGGGTTCGCAAAATCGAAATAACCAAACCAGGAATGTAAATTGTTGCGATCGATCGTTCCGTAGACCGTGCGGCGATTGGAGAACGATGTCTGACTCGTTTGCTGCTCATCCACCAGAGCGACCGGACGGCCACCGATCGCGGGGTCCAGTTTGTCCGTCACAAACAGAAGCGTGTCCCGCATTGACTCGAAATCGAGTCGGCGCCGGTTTATTTTCGAGAGAAAGCGGTTATCCGGATCCAGCGGGTGATTGTGCTGGTGGTTGTCGCTTCGCTGCTGGTAAACGCTCGACAGCATCAACAGGCGGTGCATCCCCTTAATTGACCAACCTTCGTTCATGAACCGCCATGCGAGGTAGTCCAATAGTTCGGGATGACTCGGAGGCTCGGAACGCAAACCGAAATCATCGGGAGTCGATACCAGACCCGCACCGAAAAGATGTTTCCAGATGCGATTGACGATAACACGTGCCGTGAGTGGATTTTCACGATTGACGATGGCCTGAGCCAGTTCCAGTCGGCCACTGCCACGGGTGAACGGTTGCGCGTTGTCACGCGTTAAACTGGCCAGGAACTGGCGAGGAGCGTCTTCACCTAATCGATTCGCATCGCCACGGATGAAGACTCGACTGTTATGCGGATGCGGACTGTCGACGAGCGCCATGGCTCGTAGCGGAGCGCCGGGATGCGTGGCATCCAGTTGCTCAACTTGTTGTTTGAGTGGTCCTAACTGCATCGCGGCCGATGTGGAAAATAACTGCGGCATCACCTCTTTTGGCAAGTTACCGGGGCTCTCCTTGCTGTAAAAAACCTGGCGCAGCGATTCCTGTTCGGGATCGGGCAGTGCATTTGAAGGGCTGGAGTTTGAGTTTCGGGAAGTCTCTTTTTGCAGATCCTGCCATTGCTTATCCGCGTCCTGAAAAAGCTTGGCGTAGCGATCGGCGACGTCGTTCAGTGACGTCGGCGGTTCGCCGGCAAAGACCCGGGCCACCAGCGAATTCATGGGATGGGCAAGCCCCTTATCAGCGATTTTGGCGGCCAGTACTTTCGCGCGGTCCGCAAATTCGGAAGCTGGCAAAGCTGCAAACGCGAACCAGGGAGCGAAGATCGGATCAGTTTCCGGGTTCATACCTTCCAGCGCGTTCAGCCAACGCTTGGCACCAGTCTGAAGGATTTTCCGATCACTTAGAAAAAATTCTCCCTCGATGAGATCGTCCAGTTTTTTCGGGTCTCGGCTGAGCAGAAGACATTGAGCAGTCTGTTCGCGGTGCTGCTTGAGAATCGCCGCCTCCTGCTCGTGAACGAACTCATCCAGCTTCGCCTGGCGTGACTGATGTTCCATCGAATAATTCGCGAACTCTGTCGGGTCAGGGTCGATGCCGAGTAATGGCAACTCACCCGGCACAACCGAACTTGCGAAGACGCCGTGAAGTCCGTAGTAGTCTCGCGTGCCAATTGGATCGTACTTGTGATCGTGGCACCGCGCGCAACTGACTGACAGTGCCATCGTACCGCGCGTGACGACATCAATTCGGTCGTCGATCGTATCGTGATTGTTCATGAACTGCCGACCGACGGTCAGGAAGCCAAGAGCGGCAAGCGGCCGTTTGTCCTCACCAAGATTAAGTTGATCGGCGGCTAATTGCTGCACCAGGAATTGGTCGTAAGGCAGATCGTCATTGAACGCGCGAATGACATAGTCGCGATAGGTGAAAGCAAAAGGACCATCACTCGTGGCAAATCGAGCGACGTCGAGCCAATGCCGCCCCCACCGTTCGCCATAATGCTGGGAGCGAAGCAATCGTTCGACGACGGTCGCGAAGGCACCAGGGGATTCGTCAGTAACAAATGCTGCAACCTCTTCAGGAGTCGGCGGCAGTCCGATCAGGTCGTAGGTCGCCCGCCGGATCAGCGTTCGTTTGTCGGCTCGCGGTGCCGGTTCCAGTCCCGTTCGTTCCAGCTTCGCAAAAATGAATGCATCAACCGGCGTTTGTACCCGGCTTTGCTGTTTAACAGATGGCACGGCCTGCTCGGTCACCGGTTGAAAGGCCCAGTGCGTCCGCGCTTTTGCTGCAATCTGGTTTTGATGAACGTCCGTCTTCGGTAACGGCGCTCCAATTTTGATCCACGCTTCGAGATCCGAGATCTGAGCCTCCGTCAGCCTTTCACCGCTCGGCGGCATGCGTTTGTCTTCATCATTCGAGCGGACGGCTTTGATCAGCAGACTCATGTCTGGCGCACCGGCGACGATGATCGGTCCTGAATCGCTTCCCTTCAGCAACCCCTCGTGACTATTGAGCAGCAGTCCACCATTGGCTTTCTTGCTTTCCGGACTGTGACACCGATAACACCGATCTGCCAGCAGCGGGCGAATCTGGCGTTCAAACAATTCGACGCCCTTGGCATCACTGTTTACTGGCGGCTCCACGCAATGCACCAGCGGGGCAAACGCCACCAGACACAGTGATGCCGTTAGCAATATCCACCGGACATTCTGCGTGCTCAAAATCGATTGTCGCACAAAGTTTTCCTCAACATAAATCGATTGCTCATGATTGCGATGTCACGCAATCAGTTCGTGGACCACGTCACCGTACACATCCGTCAGGCGAAAATCGCGGCTGGCGTGTCGATAGGTCAACTGAGTGTGATCGAAGCCCAGCAGGTGCAGAATCGTCGCGTGCAGGTCGTGGACATGCACCTTCTTTTCAACCGCCTGAAAGCCGAATTCGTCAGTCGCCCCATGGACATATCCCCCTTTGACACCGCCACCCGCCAACCAGGTGGTGAATCCGTGATTATTGTGATCGCGGCCATTGCCAAACAGGTTGTTCGGCAGCCCCATCGGCACTTCCACAGTCGGAGTTCGTCCAAACTCGCCGCCCCAGATCACGAGCGTATCTTCAAGCATGCCGCGCTGTTTCAGATCTTTCAGCAAAGCGCCAATCGCCTGGTCACATTGCTTAGCCATCGCACGGTGACTTTGTTCCAGATTCTGATGGTGGTCCCAGTCGCTGCCGACCCACGCCTGCACGAAGCGGACTCCCCGTTCAACGAGTCGCCGTGCAATCAGAATCTGTCGCGCCTCCGTGCCATCGCCATACATACGGCGAATCGATTCGGGTTCCTGGCTGAGATCGAACGCGTCGGTTGCTTCCAGTTGCATCCGAGACGCTAATTCAAAGGATTGAATGCGAGCTTCGATCTGTGCGTTGTGGTCACGTTCACGGCGGTGACCTTCATTGAGTTCCCGTAACAGTTCGATTTGCCGAGTTTGCTCATCGTGGGAAATTCGTTGGTTGATCGTATTCTCAATCAGTTTTTCAATCTGCGTGTGTCGAGTATCGATGTACGTTCCTTGATGAGCACCCGGCAGGAATCCAGATCGCCAATTTTGGGCACCGCCGTTTCCTGGATATCCGCCCGGACGCATGGCGATAAAACCAGGCAGGTTCTGGTTCTCACTCCCCAGCCCGTAGGTCGCCCATGATCCGAGGCTCGGTCGGATCAACCGCGAGTCACCACAGTTCATCAGCAGAATCGACGGAAGATGGTTCGGCACGTCCGCCTGCATCGAACGGATCACCGAGATGTCATCAATGCACTTACCGATGTGCGAAAAGATTTCGCTGACTTCAATTCCGCTCTGGCCGTAGCGATGGAACTTGAAAGGCGACCTCATCACGGTTCCGGTGCGGCGCTCGGTCACCCGATGCATGCTCTCGGGAAGCAGTTGACCGTGGTACTTATCGAGTGCCGGTTTCGGGTCAAACGTGTCAACGTGTGACGGACCGCCGCTGAGGAACAGGTGAATCACACGCTTGGCTGTCGCGGCAAAGTGAGGTTGCCGTGGCGCCAAAGGGGACTCGATGTTGACGGTCGACCGGGCCTCACTGCCGAATGCATCACGCATCACACCGGACAACCCCAGTGCACCGATCCCCATGCCGCCGCAGTGGAGTAAGTCTCGGCGGCTTAAAAGCCGATGAGGTCCACTCATTTCGTATCCTTGTTCAGTTGTTCGAGCACGCGATCAATCTCGGCTTCGGCTTCGAACGGTCGTCCTGATTCCATGAGCGGACGGACGTTGTCTTGCATGAGCTGAGCAATGGAAGAAGGATCGCGACCACTTGTTGCCCATTTTTGAACTCCCGTAGTGACGAGTTCGACTTTGGCCGTAATCCGTTTTCTGAACTCTTCCTCAAGCTTTGCGACCGCGTCAGGATTCCTGATGAGTTCGCGCAACGTGGCTTGTTGCTCCTTCGACAGCAAGTTCTGAATCGTCACTCCCAGACCAACCTGAAGTTTCTTTGTTTGGGCTTCGACTTCCAGAACCTTACTGAGCTGCGTGAGGGCCGCTTCCTCATCCACTCGTTCTTGCGAAGTCAGTGCCGCAAATGTAGCGGTCTCATGTTCCAGTGCGATCTTTAATTCGTCCAATCGTGGCTGCGCCTTTTTGACCCGAGCCAACAAGACATCACGTTGCTCCGGCTTCAGAGCGATGCGATCGCTGGCGAGGAAAACCAGTTGCTGTGGGAAAAACCCTGCCAACGGGTCGTTTGCTTTTTTGGAATCGTCGGTCGTCGCATGACGTTCCGGTTGGGCTTCAGGAGCGACTTTCACACCGATCATTTCCAGAATTTCGTCGGCGGTCTTCGCTCCTTCAGCGAATTTCTTAGCCGCCAGTTGTTCTTTCAGAAACTTCATCAATGTATCCGCTTCCGCCTTCTTACCTGTTTTCTTAATCCAGGCAGGGAGCTCCTTCTGGATTAGATGAATCCGTGCCAGCATGCGGTCTTCGTCGGAAGGTCCGTTGGCAGGTGCGGCAGCAGGTGCATTCGCATCCAAACCGAGCCGCTTGAGAACACCGTCCACGACCGCCTCAGCTTCGGCGACCTTGCCGGCATTCATGAGCGGCGCAAATTTCTCTTGCATGGTCTTGATAATTTCCGAGGGGTCGCGGCCGCTCGCTGCCCATTTTTTGGCACCGGCTGTCACTCGTTCAACTTTCTCCGTCAGGCGTTTCTCTGTCTCTTGAGGTGAACTGGCTGCCGGCTTATCCGACTTTTTTTCACCCTTCTCTTGCGCTGACGCCGTCGACAAATCACCCCCATGCAAGAGCAATACCGCCAGGAGGAGCAAAGCAGCAGGTCGTGTCATGACGGATTTCTTTCTATTCGTTCGAGAACTCGATTCCGAAGCAGCAAGCTTTGGAAACAGATATATAGATGATACTCAAAAAACGAGCGTCTCGTTTCACGATCGCCAGAGATTCCGCGAGGATTCCTTCAAAAACAAGAACGAGCAGCATGGTCACGTAGCCAATGCTGCTAGCGTCGGAATTGATGGACAAAACGAAAGCTCGGTTTATTCGAGTGACCCAGTCTTTTGGGGGAAAGTCGCGGAATTGTCTGCAGTATTGTCGAAAATCCGATCCCGGGCATTTCCACGATTGAGAACGTGAAAGAGCATTCCCTCAGTGATTGGCGCCCTGTTCGTGGCATGCCAACCCGATCCCAAGAAAACGCAAAGTTTCAACGATTAATTGGACTTTTCACGTTTTCTTCGTCCGGCGGTTTCGTCGTCACGCAGTTCGGGCATGAAAGTCTCCTCTTCTGAGAAATCTCTCTTGCACTTCACTTCTTAAAGCAACCAAGATATCTACGACGTACGATTACGTGTTTGTTGAAACAGGACAAGAGTTTCGAATGTCAGTCATTCAGAATCGAAGGGAATTGATCAATGAGACGATTCGGCCGGCGCATCATTAATCGTATGAGACTCCCTTTTCTGAACTTCATCACAATCACCGGAACAAGTCTCGTTTGTTTCGGTGAAGGCGACGCTGTGAAGACGCCCGAACGGATGTCGACGACGACTCGTCAATCAACGGTGAACGTTGAAGATCGAACGCATCTGGAGGAATCGCTTCGCGGATTGGAATCGCAATACGCGCAAAGCGAAGAAATCGCACGAAAAGCAGCACGCGAATATCGTGATGAGGCCGAAAGGGAATCGCCCAACGCAAAAGAATTGGCAAAGTTTAAGCAGGCCCTGGACGATGCCGTCAGCACGTCATTCAAGAATCAGTTGCTGCTGGAGAAGACTCGACTGGAAATTGCCGAACGAGATCTGATCGATCAGCGGGCCAGGCATTCTCGGCGCGAGTCGCTGGCGGAAAAAATCATCGCACGCCGCGTCGCCGATCTCATGTACGGCGACGACCTGGGATGGTTGATCGCTAAGAAAACGATGGATGCCGATAAATCACTAGAGACCGGAAACAGTCACAGTGTCGACGTGAAAGACCGCGAGGCAGAAGCACGAAACCCATTACCGAACTTCGCCACCCCGCAAGAACTTTTGGACTATCTCGGAAACGCGAATAGCAGCAATGATGTCACGATGCAACTGCGTACGTTTGCTGAATTGATGGATCAAGACGAGCAGAATCGCTTTGCAGGAGTCTGCTTGCGAACCGCTTCCATAATTCGGTCGGCATCCAAGTTTGTCGCCGGATTTAGCGCACTATCACCCGATGGTGAAAACGCCGAGTTGATTCAAGTTGGCCGCGACCTGGAAACTCTCGTACAAGAAGCTCGGTTGAGTAAACCTCCACGGAAAGCGCAGGCAGCCTATGAATCAATCAGCGCCTCAGATATTGGCATGTTCCAACTGATGTTGAGCGCTCAGGCAGTCGACACATCGACGCCCACTGTTGATGCGAATGTCTATTCGGCAAAACTACGAAAGGCTGCGGGGGTTCTGAAGGATCCCATACAGTTCACGATTGATTTCACCATTTTGATGAGCGAATTCGATAACGGCGACGAAAAAAAGGAAACCAAGAAAGTCAAGAAGCCGGCGGAATGGGAAATTACCATGGAAGGTGACCGGGCCACCGTCATCGATCGTTCCGGGGAGACCTACACGCCTGGCGTGACCATACCTACAAATCGCATGGAGTTGGTGAAAACCGGCGATACCTGGAAGATTTCGAATATGATCCCGGACAAGGTGATTATTGAGCTGCAACAAGGAATGAAAGCCAGCACCGAATCAAGCAAGATGGGTGTGCCCGCAAAATAAGGGTCAGCCCTATGAAAATAGGAACTTGGCCAACCCTGCCAACTTTTTCGGATATTTTGGTGGGTCTCGAAGACTCGACCGCACCCTACGGATTGTTGGATTCGAAACTCATTCCTCTTGTGGGGTTTTGGCCAAACGAACTAAAATCACATGACCTTGTTCCATCAGTCCATTGTCGCAGGAAAACGGATGTTCCGGCGGTTAAACGCTTCTGATTTCAGCCAGCTTCAGCCACGGCGAATCTGCCTCATCAAACCGAGTGCCCTCGGTGATGTGGTACAGACGCTGCCGCTCTTGAACGTATTGAAACAGAGGTTTCCTGATGCGGAAATTTCGTGGGTCGTTAACCGCGAATTGCGAGATCTGGTTGACGGGCATCCGGCTCTGTTCGAATCGATTCCGTTTGAACGACGTGGTGGCTGGTCCGCGTGGGTCTCGCTGCTACGGGTTCTCAGGCAGCGCCGCTTTGATCTCGTGATTGATC
>JBAXBD010000061.1:0-15680 GCA_037142165.1 Schlesneria sp.
GCGTCGTCGCGAACATTCAGCAGCTTCGTCTTGAGGGAGTCTCTATCCGGGAAATCTCACGGCGTTTGGGGGTCCACCGCGAAACGGTCGGCAAGTATCTCAAACGGCTTGAAAATCAGAGCCCGAACCCCGTTGGCCGTCTGGATGAAGCCCGGCGAGATGAAACCAGGACAGATGTCGTCGAGACTGAAATCTCAGTTGCTTCTACAAGGAGGACCGGACCGCAAAGCCGTTGCGAACCATTTCGCGATCTGATCATCGAAAGACTTAATCGAGGATTGACCGCGCAAAAGATTTTTCAATATCTCGTGAGTGATCACGGCTTCAATGCTCGCTACTACAGCGTCAGACGATTTGTGGCAAAGCTCTTGGAAGAAAAGAAAAACTCGTCAACGGCAGCAATTGTTTCACCATCGCCGCAACAAGAATCTGCTCAATAGCTGAGACACGCCGACCCGCGTTCATCTCGGTGTTATCGTGTATCCCATCAATTCATGGCTTAAATTCCTGAAAGTTCCATGTGGCTGGTACTAACGCGCCTGTCACTGAAAATACGTCACGCAACCTCTGATACCAGCCATCAAAGCGCCCCCTTTTTTTGGCTGGCATAAAGCGCCCTTTTATTACGATGATCGCGTGCGACGCACATTTAAATTACGTGTCATCTCGCCCCAGGACACGCTGCCACCGATTATTTCCAACGTTGCTGACGAAGATGTGACGGATATTCCGTCGATGGGTCCGCTACGGGTTGTTATCACGTGATCCGGGAGGTGAAACACTTATCGACGGACAATCGGTGAACCGAATCTATTCCATGTGTGAAGGAACGAACTGAATTTCGCGTGTTCTGCGAAACGAATCACGGACGTCGCTAAGAGACTGGTGCAATCGTTACGACCGGTATTTTCAGCACGCTCGGCATTTGCAAGTTCGTCAAGGGAAACATTGATCAGGAAGACTGATTTCCCGGCCTTGACCATGATGTCGGCAGGATCGCCGACCATTGAAAACTGCTCAAGGATGAGTCTGATGAACCGGTTATTGACATCGACGAACGCCTCGTTTAAGAGCCTCATTCTTTCGGCATCAATCGTTGCGAGCCTGGTTCTGATTATCCCCGGCTGCCGAATCCCGCAACTGCAGCAACCGGAACCAGCACACGAGACGCCAGACCGGTACAATGCACCGCAAAGTATGGAAAGCACGACTCAGCTCGACGAGAATTCTGCTTGCGTCTCCATCGACGAGTTTTTCGATAATCCGGTGATTGTGAGCCTTGTGGACGAAGCGCTCATCAACAACCAGGAACTGAGAATCCTGAATCAGGATATTCAAATCGCTCAGAACGAGATTCTGAAGCGGCGAGGTGCTTACCTTCCGTTCCTCAATTTCGTGTCGGGTGCCAGTCTGACGAAGTCCAGTGATTACTCTCCGTTAGGAGCTGGCGAGCAGCAGCTTTATTCTCCCGCAGGGACAACCTTCCCCCAACCACTGCCTAATTTCCTGATTGCGGGAGAAGTCTCGTGGCAGATCGACATCTGGAGGCAGTTGCGAAATGCCAGGGACGCGGCAACGTTACGTTACCTGGGGACCACTGAAGGTCGGAACTATATGGTGACTCGACTGGTCGCCGAAATTGCAGAGAAATATTACTTGCTTTTGGCGCTTGATAAACGACTTGAGACGTTGGATATGACAATCGAGCTTCAGGAGAAAAGTCTTTCGATGTCAAAGTCCAAGAAGGAATTTGGTCGCGACTCAGAGTTTCCTGTTCAGCGTTTCCAGGCCGACGTTCGCAGGTTTCAAAGCGATAAGCTGATCATCAAACAACAGATCATCGAGACCGAAAACCGGATCAACTTTCTCGCCGGTCGCTACCCTCAACCGATCCCGCGCCCATCACAGGAATTCCTCGATCTGAACTTGCGCACCCTGAAGGTCGGATTCCCGTCACAGTTGCTTTTGAACCGAACCGATATCCGCCAGGCCGAGCGTGAGCTTGAAGCTGCGGGACTTGACGTCAAAGTCGCCCGAGCCCGCTTTTATCCTCAGCTATTTATCACAGCCGGGGTTGGCTACGACGCGTTCAATACCCGGTATCTGCTGCTGACTCCCGAATCCTTGATCTACAATATCGCGGGTGATCTGACAGCGCCGGTGATCAACAGGTTTGCGATCAAGGCCGACTACATGAGTGCGAATGCCAAGCAAATTCAGAGTCTGGTCAATTACCAGCGTACGATCCTGAATGCTTTCACCGAAGTCATTAACCTCACAAATAAGGTCGAAAACTACGGCAACAGTGTCGAGTTGAAGAAGCAGCAGGTGAAATCGCTTGAGTCCGCCATCGATAGTGCCATCAAGCTGTATAACGCCGCCCGGTTTGACTATCTGGAAGTTCTGCTGGTGCAGCGTGACCTCAACCAAGCCCGATTGGACTTGATTGACACGAAACAAGGACAATTGTCGGCGATCGTCAACGCCTATCAGGCACTTGGTGGTGGCTTGAATCGATCTGGACCTCCACAGGAAATTTTGTACCTGCCAAACGAAACAGTGGAAGAAGAAGTCGTGATTCCTCCTGTGCCTGAAGCGAAATAAACGCTGTTTCTGACGTTTTTTGCAAAATCAGCAAGTGAATAAGCCGAACAACACGGCAACAAAAGGGTAAGAGTCTTCGGTCATTCAGAATTTCAAGTTCTCGCTGCCTTTGGCGGCAGGGTCTTCGATCTGTAACATTGCGTGATACATCGAACGACACTCGCGGAGAATTTGACGATGACCAATCGCGTCTTGTTAGGGACTTTGTGCGCGACAATCTTTGCCGGTCTGGGAATATCGCTTCCCGCTGCGGAACCAGATTCTTCTGTTCTGTTTGAACGTAAGAATCTGGTCGCCTGGTGCATTGTTCCCTTCGACTCGAAGAAAAGGGGCCCCGAAGACCGAGCGGCGATGCTGGAGAAACTTGGCTTTTCCAAGTTTGCCTATGACTATCGCGCTGAACATATTCCGACCTTCGATGCCGAGATCGAAGCCTTGAAACGGCATCACATTGAACTCACCGCCTGGTGGTTTCCGACGGTGCTCAACGAGGAAGCCAAAACGACTCTTGCAGTGTTTGAAAAGCACAAGGTGACTCCGCAGCTTTGGGTCACGGGTGGCGGCGAACCGACAAAGTCAGAACAGGAACAGAAGCAGCGAGTCATCGCCGAGGCGGCTCGCATTCGCCCGATTGCGGAAGCGGCTGCAAAAGTGGGTTGTAAGGTTGCCTTGTATAACCACGGTGGCTGGTTTGGTGAGCCGGAAAACCAGATCGCGATCATTAAGGAGCTGAATCGGACTGACGTTGGGATCGTCTATAACCAGCACCACGGTCACGATCATCTTGATCGTTTTCCTGAACTGCTGAAAACGATGAAGCCCTACCTCTACACTCTGAATCTGAACGGAATGGTGAATCAGGGTGATCGGAAAGGTCAGAAGATCCTTCAATTGGGTCAGGGGGATCTCGACCTGAAATTGCTGAAGATTGTGCGTGACAGCGGCTACACCGGCCCGATCGGAATTCTCGGTCACACGTCCGACGATGCCGAAGAAAGGTTGCACGATAACCTGGATGGTCTCGACTGGTTGTTACCGCAACTGAATGGAAAGCCTGCGGCACCGAAACCGAAAACGAGAACTCCTGTTCCAGTGGCACAGGTGGCGACGACTGCAGCGGTACCGACTGCGAATGTTTTGCGATTGGCCGGCGGAAAATTCGGTCAGGCCATCGATGGACGGGCAAGAGGAGCGTTTATTAAGGGGCGCGACGAATTCCACGAGTTTCCGATTACGGTTGAGTGCTGGACGAAGCTGTCTGACAAAGTCCCGTACAACATTATGGTTGCCAATGAACTGAAATCATCGGGAACTCATTGGGAACTGTTCACGATGGCGGGGACCGGAAATTTCACGGTCTACACACCGGGATTTACTCCGGATCATTGCCATTCGACCGCGATGATCTGCGATGGTCGCTGGCATCATGTCGGGATGGTTCTGGAGCCAAACCGGATTCGGCTGTATGTCGATGGGCAGCCGGTTGCTAACCAGGCGTGTCAACGTACAGAGATGAAAGCCGTTCCGGGCGATCTGGCGATTGCCAGTCTTGTCGACAAAGCGGCGGGTTATACTGGACTGATTGATGAGGTCCGAATCTCAAAAGGGATCCGCGAGTTCGATTCGAGTTTGGCAAAGCCATTTGACGTTGATGACAGCACACTGGGGTTATGGCACCTGGATGAATTGATCGAGCGGAATAGATTCAAAGACGCGACCGGGAAGTATGACGCCCAGTTAAGCCAGATCGCACCGAATGCCAGTAACATCGCTGCGAAACCATCGAGAATCGAAGGGCATTGGGGTGAGGACGCTCTGGGTTTTCGCTGGACCGAGGAAGATTCTCGCGACAACCGATTGGCTCAGATGGATACGGGGCCATTCTTCAGCGGATTAATCGTCGGCCCCGGCGGGACAATCTACAAGGGGATCGTCGTACGGACGGGTCCGGGTCGAACTCATGCCATCTGTTATGACACCGAGCAGATGCGAGCTTCTGCCGGTTGGACCGGTTTTCTCAAGTTCGACGCGGCCCGTTTTGGGATCATCGTTCCCCCGCGAATTGACGGGGATGTGACCTTTACCACACCGATCCTTGCTGGCTGGTCCCGCAGTGATCAGTTTGCGAATCACCGGGAAGCACATCGATTCGGCTCGTTGCCGAAAAGCGTCGCTCATTACGAAGGGCTCTACCGACATGGCCAGCGAGTCGTGCTCAAGTTTACCGTCGGTTCATCTGGTCCAGCGAATGCCAAACCGCAGCCATCGACCGTTGTGCTTGAGTCACCCTGGACCGAAGAATCGAATGGCGTGACGGCGTTAAGCCGAACGATCGTTGTCGAACCGTCGTCAACCGCGCTGTCGATGCTGGTCGCGGATGCCAAGTCGCATGTCCGACTGGTTGCAAAACCTGGCACCGCATCGCTGCAACAGGGGCCGGAAAAGTGCCACACGCTGGTGGTACCGGCGCATGCTGAACCGGTGACTGTCAAGCTGTTGATTGCCCCACCTGCTTCCGACGAAACGGCCTTCGAAAAACTGGTGGCCGCTTCGCCCGTAGCAGAAGACCTGACGCTACTGACCAAACCCGGCCCAAGGATCTGGGGTGAACCGCTCGTCACGACCGGGGAAGTCGCGAAAAATAACGCACCGTATGTTGTGGATACGATTAATCTGCCATTCGAAAACCCGTTTCGTGCGCTCATGTTCTGTGGCGGTCACGACTTTCTACCCGATGGCAAAGCCTTCATCAGTACGCTGCATGGAGACGTCTGGCTCGTTGATGGGATCGATGAGAAACTCGAACGTATCACGTGGCGTCGCTACGCGACGGGACTCTTTCAACCGCTTGGCGTCAAAGTCCTACCGGCACGGGATCGATCTGGTAATCCGACGAGTCAAAGCCAATTGTTCGTCGTGGGCCGTGACCAGATCACACGGCTTCACGATTTGAACAACGATGGCGAAGCGGATTTCTACGAGAATTTCAATAACGATGCCGAGGTGTCGTTGAATGGGCACGAATACGTCACCTGTCTTGAGACGGATCGCGCCGGGAACTTTTACTATGTCAAAGGGAACTGCGATTCGGCCATTCAGCACGATGGATCGTTGTTACGAGTTTCGAGGGACGGATCAAGACTGGATGTGTTTGCGACAGGGTTTCGCAATCCGAACGGAATGAGTATCGGGCCGAATGACGAGATCACCGTCGCGCCGCAGGAAGGGGAATGGACACCGGGTTCGGCAGTCTTCGATGTTCATGAAGGGGGGTTTTATGGTTACTTCCCGTCACATCATCGCACAACCCCGCCGACGGATTTTGAACGACCCTTCTGCTGGTTTCCCCGCCTCGCGGACAACAGTTGTGGTGGACAGATCTGGGTCGACAGCGACCGCTGGGGCCCGCTGTCAACACAACTGCTGCATTTGTCCTACGGTCAATGCAAACTGAGACTTCTGTTGCAGGAAGAAATTCCGGCAGGGACACCGGCAGGTTCGGCGGCTGATCTCGCTCAAACGAAATTCGGCCCGACGATGAACGGAGGCTCGACCGAGTTTCCAATTCGCTTTGCCTCAGGAGTGCATCGGGGACGATTTCGCGCGAATGATGGCCAGTTATATGTGACCGGATTGAAAGGCTGGGTGACCAGTGCTGTGAACGATGGCTGTTTCCAGCGAGTCCGTTATACGGGCCAGGGTATTGATCTGGTGGTCAAGATGAAGACGTATGAGAACGGGATCGCTTTGACGTTCACTCGTCCCTTGGATCGGGACGAAGCCGAAAATCTGGATAACTATGAATTGGAAGCATGGAACTATCGGTGGTCAGCTCAATATGGTTCGCCCGACTTGCGGCCCTCGGCACCGGGACAAATTGGTCGAGACTCGGTTGAACCAAAGTCGGCGACGCTTCTGCCAGATAAACGTACCGTCTTCCTGGAACTACCCGATCTCAAGCCCGTCGATCAACTTGGAATCAGTTTTACGTTGCGATCAGAACAAGGTTCAGTGATTGAGCAGACTGGCTATTTGACACTGAACGCGATACCGAAAAATGTCATGTCCGAAGACCAGTTACATCGGCCCAAACGGGATGCGGAACGATCAGCACTCCTCGCCCGGCTGACCACCGGTGTGACGTTGACGATACCTTTGTTTGATTATCCAACGACAAGTCGGTTAATGGCCTGGTCGAGTTATTGGGTGGGGAAAGAAACGCCCGAGGAAGTCGTTGCGACGGGCTTTTTGAAAGTCCCATTCACGGGGGAATACCGATTCAGTGCGTCCGCAGAAACCGACGCCGTTCTCGAAATCAACGAGAGTCAATACACACTCATTGGCACGCCAGCCCGACGCGCAAGCGAGGGATCTTCTGCATCTGGCACGATTGACTCACGCGATCACGACGTCGTGGTCCGACTTCGAAAAGGAATCACGCCCATCCGAATCCGACATTCGGCAAAGGTGGATAGTCATGGCTTCCGATTGATGTGGGAAACGGACCGGTTTCCGCGCGAACTGGTTCCTGCGAACCTGTTATTTCACGATCCCCTGACGAATGAAAAATCAGAAGTTGGAGAGACGTATTTTGCCGGTCGCGCACTGTTCAGCAATCACCAATGTGCTCGATGTCATATTGGCCGGGACCCCTTACGTCCGTTTGAAATGACCGAGTTGGTACGGCATGAATATCAGATTGAGAGCTTTCGTCACGCGCCTCGTCTTGATGGAATTGGATCGCGGCTTCAGCCCAACTGGTTGGCAAGCTGGCTTCGTGACCCGACTCATTTGCGAGCGGAGGCAACCATGCCAAGCCTTCTTGGATCACGTGACAATCAGGCATTGAACGATCTAGTGGCGTACCTGGGATCGCTGCGGGGTTCCAATGAGGCTCCAGGAAATCCTACTGGCCAGGCGACTGACACGCGTGAAGTTCGATTGGAAAAGGGAGCGGAGCTTTTCGAGCGGCTAGGTTGCATCGCTTGCCACACATTTGCGGCGAAAGAAACACATCCCGAATGGAATCGGCTTTCGCTATATTTTGTGAAGAATAAATTTCAACCTGGACAACTGACACGATTTCTTCGCGAGCCGCACGGGCATCATCATGGAAGTCGCATGCCCGATTTTCGATTGAGTGAAGAAGAAGCGGGGTCACTTGCGGACTATCTCAATGAAAACGCCAAAGGAGCTGTGGAGCAAGTTGTGGGATTGGGTTCAGGTGACGTTCAACGTGGTCAGAAGTTATTCAAGGAATTGCGGTGTGATCACTGTCATCAGCTTGCTGAAAAGGGTGGGCTGGCGATGCCCGACGTCGCCCCAGTAACCGTTGTTTCTGCGCCGCGAGGCGGATGTCTTGCTGATGATGCGGCGAGATCTCAGAAGGCTCCAAAGTTTGCATTCTCCGATTTCGATCGACAGGCTCTTGCATTCTTTCTGACGACGTATTCAGGTAAAGCCAGTTTGCCATACGCAGGTCCGAGTTCCAGAATCAAGCATGCATTGAACGTGCTGCGTTGCACCGCGTGCCATGCGCGAGACAGCGAATCGGCTCACTGGCCTGAGATTGTTGCCGAAGAGGGAACGGGAAAACTGCCCGAATCGGTCCCTCATCTGACCTGGGTCGGTGAAAAGCTGCAGGGGCCTTGGGTCACGAAGTTATTGAAAGGTGAGATACGGCATAAACCCAGGCCCTGGATGACGGCCCGAATGCCCAGCTTTCCAGTCTACGCGGACTTCCTTGTACCCGAACTACCCCGGGAACATGGCATGGAGTTTCAAGAACCGATTCCGACGACATTCGACGATAAATTGGTTGAAGCGGGGAGGCAACTGACGCAACGTGATGGAGGCCTCGATTGCCGTCAATGTCATGCAGTCGGGAACGAAAAACCTCGTGGTGATGCCGCGACTCAGATTGCGCTGGGAGTCAATTTCGCGTTCACGCGCGATCGGCTTCGCCCGGAATTTGCGTTGCGACAGTTACTCGATCCCCCGCGGTATGACGTTGGTTCGAGAATGCCCCGATTTGCGCCAGACCTGCAAACAACAGCCGTCAAGAAAATTGAAGGGGGAAATGCGAAGAAGCAGTTTGAAGCGATCAAGCAATACTTGTGGTCGCTCACCGCTGAAGTATCAGACGACTGAAACAACGTTTCTTCGAACTCGTCGGCGCATACGAGCCATGCTCCCGGATTGTTCATTAGCCCAACGCGAAAGAGAGGGTCTTGCTTTGTTTGCCCAAGCTCGCGCGTCGGGCCAACGTTAATTGCGTGCGATGGAAAATGACTTAACTCTAAGCTGCAATATGTTGAGCGTCGAACAAAAACATCCAGGTGACCAGATCTTATCGGGAGGGGGCAACGAAAAAACCCCGGCACTGATCAGAGTCAGTTCCGGGGTCTCGCTGTGACGCTTCGCTCGCTGATGTTACCGATTCAGCAAGAAAGACGATGTTTGAGCGTTTAGAAGTCTCCGATCACTTGTCCGTCGTTTCGACCGAACAGTCGACGTGCGGTATTGATGTCGATGTTTTCGGAGATAAACCGAACCGAACCGTCACCAAGTGCCGCATGAACGCCACCGATGTGCAGGCTGAATGGTTCGTTGTTGGGACCGCAATTGTTCTGGGTCCACGGGCATTGTGTTGGTCCGCCAACCGGAATCTTGTTTCCGTTGATCACTGGCAACAACGAACCAAGATAAGGGGAGTTGTTCTGACCAGAAACACCGGCTCCTGAATCAGAGTCAGCCCAACGATTAGGAGCGGTGTTGGCACCACTGCTTCCTGTCATCTGGGTTGCGTCCCATCCGGGTGCTCCACCGATGTAAACGGCTTGGGTATACTTACCGACAAGATTTGACGGACGGCCTGATTGTTCAACAATCGCAACTGTGTTGGAAAGTCCATCGGTCGTGTCGGCAGTTCGGTTCCCAAACAAACCATAGACCGAATCGACAGTGGCGTTGAGTGCGGTTCCGTTCGCTCCGCCAGCGGTACCATTCTGACCATTTCGTGCACCCGTGACTGGGTCAATGTCGACGAAAGCGACTGGCATGTAGTCGGCTTGACCATATCCTTTAGTGTCAGCCGTCGTGATAGCGTTACTGGGGCACAAAAACGCCGGAATCTTCGTTTTTGCAGCGGTGGCGTTATTGCTGTTTGCACTATTGGAATAGTGCAAACCAAAATTGAAAGTATTATACAAAGGCGCCTGATCCGTATACGGCAGCAGTTGGGTAAACGTCGACACGGGGAAAGCAAACAGGTTGATTTTCCCGAAATCGATCCCCTTGCCTGCGGCAGGGAAACGACTGTATGTCGATTCATAATTGAAAGCAGCCAAGCCGAGTTGCTTCATGTTGTTTTTGCACTGCGTGCGGCGAGCCGCTTCGCGTGCTTGTTGCACGGCGGGAAGCAGCAGTGCAATCAGGACGGCGATGATCGCGATCACCACCAGAAGTTCAATCAGCGTAAATCCACGCGACCGACGAACAGAAACCACATTACGATCCATCTTGAAATCCTCCACCACTAAAACCAGGAAACGCTTCAACCGGTGTCCCGCGATCAACAACGATCACGATAAATTCAAAGAGTCACACTCAAGCCAAGCCTCCGAGCCGGACAATATACCACCAATTAGATCGGTGATTCAATGGCAGGTCGTGACAAAATCTTCAGAAAATGCAAAATTCATAAAAAACGCCTGGTTCTTTGTATCTTGGACATGATTCTGCAAGACCGTCCCGTTGTTAATATTCACGAATCTAGTGAGTGGTTATTCATCGGAGAGGGAATTTTCAAAGCGTGAAGTCGGGGATCGCGTTTACTGATCTTCGTAATCGAACTTGGATTTGGCAGTAAAGAGCCCACGTTTCGGAATGGGGAATCGTGGGCGTTGCTCGGGCCGTTTGGACGCCAAGAACCGCGTCCACTTGCTTTGTTCAGAAGCCTGATTACACCCCCGCTTAAGGCCGTCGCCATGAGATTCGTATTGCGGCAAAAGTCGCCGATGAACTAAAACCCCGCCGCCGTCAGGGCAAGGTTTATGGCCGTGCCCTTCGGTCCATTCAGCCATCCTTTCGTTCGCGTCGATTTAATCTCCATATCGTATTGACCATTTGTCGGACAAAAACTGACCGCATGGACTATCACCTCAAACCGCTGGGTAAGACCTGTGCGGCGACGGGAAAACCGCTCGCTCCGGGATCGGTTTGTCATTCGGTCCTCGTCGAGCGTGACGGGGGACTGGTGCGACTCGATTTTTCGACTGACGGATGGACAGGACCGCCATCAGGGCATTTTGGTCATTGGACGGTTGAGGTCCCTCCGGCTGTCGATCCAAAAGCAACAAAAATTGATCCAGAGGTTGCTCTCAGATACTTCGAGCAACTGAGTGAAGAAGCGAGTCCCGTCCATGAACGAACTCGATACGCTCTGGCACTGGTGCTGCTTCAGCAACGAAAATTGAAGCTGGAGAACGTCCGGTTTGAAGATGAGACCGAAATACTGGAACTCAGCGGTGTTCACGGTGAAGGGAACTTCGAAGTCTTCAATTATCGACTGGACGACGCGGAGACTCAGCAGCTTCAGGCCGAACTGAAAATTCAACTCGCGACGGAGTGGCAGGGATGACTACGAAGATCGCAGTGTTATCCTGTCATCGATCGCTGCTGCTGGTAGCGCTCATCGCAGGCTGTATTTTACCCGGTTGCACAGCAACCCGAGGCATGCTGGCGAGGCGACATCCCGATCCGATGGCGGGTGCACCCTGCCTGCAGAACGTTCGAAACCCTCCTTTAGAAGAAGTCGTATCGCACCTGAATCGCAATACTGACCGGCTTCAGTGCTGGCAGGCAAATCGAGTCGGAGTCAAATACGACAAATGGACATTCACCGGCATGATCGCCGTCGAAAAAGGACGCCATTTGCGCCTGGTTGTGAATTCACTTCGCGGGAATGAAGTCGATCTTGGTTCCAACGACGAGCGATTCTGGGTCTGGTGTCGGGACATGGATCCTTCATTCGTCACTTGTAAACATGAAAACATGGACGCTGCTCGACAACAAATGGGGATCCCGTTTGAACCTGACTGGCTGATGCAGGCGCTGGGTGTCGAGCCCCTTCCGACATCAGGCGTGACGATGGAAACAGATCCGTCAAATGAACAGGCGCGACTCGAAGAAAAAGTCATTTCAGCGCACGGACTTCCGTTAAGGCGTGATATTCTGATCGACCTCAAGCGAGGGATCGTGCTCGAGCACAGTCTCTATAATTATGACGGAATCCGAATCGCACGTGCGAAGCTGACAGACCACCGTCTTGATAAGACATCGGGTGTTGTGTTGCCACACAAAGTGGTGCTTGACTGGCCACAAAACAAAATGTCATTGACGCTGACGTTAGGCGAAGTTCGCATTAATTCAGGTGCTATCGCGTCGCGGCTGTGGGAAATGCCGGAATCGTCAAATTCTCAGGTTGTCCATCTCGATTCTGGCGTCAAGCCAAAAACCATCAGCATGGGAATCAGGCCCGATTCGTCGGAGCCTCACGACGAGATTGAAACCGTGCGATCGCACGATGAACATAATTTCCTGCGCGAAGAGGGCGATCAACAGTCCTCGCCGGATGAGGAATATGAATTACCGATCAACGCGGCTCCGGGCCGAACACGTCTGTCATCGGAAGATGAAGATTGGTCTAACTAGCAGAATCTCAATGAACATCATCGGTCTGCTCCAGCCAGCCAATCACATCACCAACCTGTACTGGACTATCGACTTGCTTGACGATCTCAATCAGCCGTCCGGTTGACGAAGCAATGATGTCGATCGTCAGACCGGGAATCAGCAGTTCGACGAACAATTCTCCGGCGAGGACGAGATCTCCTTCATTGACCAACCAGCCACTGATTCGGATCGTCTCGTCGCCGGAGCGCACGTCGGGGACGGTGATCGGAACTCGCATCGTGTCTCATTTCTTTGGGCGAAACGCCTTGATTCTCGTTTCGTCGGTCGTCAGAAACGGTCCCTCAAGCAAGTCAATACAATACGGAATTGCAGGAAAAACAGCATCCAGGCATTCCTGAATCGCTCGCGGCTGCCCTGGCAGGTTGACGATCAGCGTCCGCCCGCAAATCCCAGCAGTTTGACGCGAGAGGATTGCGGTCGGCACTTTTTCCAACGAGACCTTTCGCATCAATTCACCGAAACCCGGCATCATTTTCTGACAGACCGCTTCGGTTGCCTCCGGCGTCACATCGCGCAAGGCGGGACCCGTTCCGCCTGTCGTGATGACTAAACAACAGTTGTCGACACCACACAATTCCAGCAATGTTCGCTCGATCACATCGCGTTCATCGGGAATCACACGAGAAACGGGCTCGAACGGACTCGTCAACACCTGCGTCAGGTAGTCACGAATTGCCGGTCCGCCTCGGTCTTCGTATTCTCCACGACTGGCGCGGTCAGATACGGTGACAATCCCAATTCGTGCGATCATGATTCGAGATTCACTTCTGGAGCGTTGATCAGTTCTTCATGAGCACGCAGCTCAAGAACCTTACGTTTTACGCTTTTGCGATGTTCGACCCACTGGTTCGTGGCTGTTTGATAGACCTCGGCAACATCAACAAGCGGTACATGAGCCTTTGAGCCTTCTGCCATGGTCCTCTGCAACTCAAGAATCGCGGGTTCAAGCGTCTTTCTCAGGAATTCAAGCCCCTCTTTCGAAAGTCGTTCGATTTCGTCAGCGAGATGCTTAACCTCTTGTCGATCGTCATATCGTTCGGCGTCTGACAATTCTCTTGCCATGGTGACGGGCGAGGTCACTTGTTGAGACTGGGTCTGAACAAGAGGTCCGAACGGGTTAAAGTCCTTCTTGGGCTGATTTGAAGCGGCCTCGGCCTTTCGTAATCCAAGATGAGCCTTTTCGAGATCAGGTTGCGATTCGATCGCTTTTTTGAAGTTCAGGATCGCCATCGGGATGTTGGCGGATTCGACATAAAGGTTGGCCAGGTTCTGGTAAGCTTCCGCCATTTTGGGGTTCAGCCGGATCGCTTCACGATAGGCTGACATCGCCATTTGCGATTGATTGAGCTTTCGCTGGGCGATCCCCAGATTGTAATAGGCTTCCGCACTTCGTTTGTCTTTCGTAATCGCCTTACGCAAGACTTCTGCCGCCTTGGTGAATTCTCCCATGAAATTGTGAATTGCACCAAGATTGGTAAGGTGTCGTCCCTCCATCGGCTGCAGTAATGTCAGCTTCTGAAAATGGGCCGCAGCGGTCGGATAGTCCTTTTCCAGAGACGCAATAATTGCCAATCCCTGATGGGCATCTGCGGAATCGACCTCGGCCGCAATCGCTTTTTCGTAAAGCTCTTTGGCCTGTTTCACCTGATCCATTTCCAGGCAACTATCGGCGAGTTTGCAAAGGGCATCAACGTTGACTTTGCTCATCTTGAAGCACCTCGTGTCATCCATTCCCTCGCGTTTCGAAACGACCGCATCTGTGAACGCGAAGCAGAAGCGGATCGTTGGGACATCTATTGCGACCTGCCTCAAAATCAAGGTTGTCGCCCGGCCGCCTGTTCGAGAATTCGATTATAGAGGCAAAAGTGATGCGCCGTCAAAACGGGTTTGGGAATTGTTCAGCTTTGGACGGTTTCCATCGAGCCAGGCGATTTCGTCGTCATTCATCGTCATCAAGCCACTCCCCGTCATCCTCATCGTCACATTCAAGGCTGGCCGAAATGGATTCCAATTGAGTCCTTGTCGTCTCCAGTTCGTGATCGGTTCCTTGAAAAATGACCAGCACTGTCTGGTTGCTTGTCTGAAAAGCGCGCAAGGTTGCCGAATTCAACAGGTCATAACAGACGAAATCCAGATCGCGACCGAGCGACGGCAAGCCGCTCAGGCTGCTGACTGCGGTCAAGACATCAACCTCTTCATAGTCTTGTTCGAACTCCGCGACGACGGCGTCGAGGACCGCTTCGGGATCGGGGCGCGATTTCAAAAGGACAATGGTCCAGAATGACGTTCCGTCACTCTGGAGGGAGATCGTCGTTTCGTCGCTGCTCGTTTCTTCGCTCAGTTCCCACGACGAGGGAAAACGAAAACGAATTCCGTAGTTGCTGTAATCCGTCAACGCAGACGGACCTTTACGTGGTTGACACCTTCCATCGGCATCATGATCGTGATCGTGATCATGGTGGTGATCGTGATCGTGATCGTGATCATGGTGGTGATCGTGATCGTGGTGTGAATGGGACAAGGACGGGCTCCACTTACTTCGTTTATTCAGGTCAGAATTACTCGCACGAATCAAGGGTTGTTCCGACTTCTCGATTCGAGTACCTTTTAATCACACTAATGATGAGATTGTCAGGCGGCAAGCGGACTCATGAGAGAATGCGCTACTCGCCTGGAGCAAGTTCGAGGGGCTTGCTGCAGACGCTTGAACCAACTTGGGTCGCATCCCAACGCCGGAAATGACACAGCGTCTGGACAGCAAAGAGAATGAGGAGAAGATTGTGGCATCAGTACGAGCCGAAGGTGTTGCCGAAGCGCTGTTTGAATTAAAGCGACTCAATAAACTGGCAACATTCACTGAAGTTGCGACACGAGCAGGTTTTAAACCGGGGGCTGGAGGACGTACGCTGATGACGTGTCTCGCCGCCGTCCAACGCGATTGGCCGCATTTGCATTGGTGGCGAGCGATTCCCGACGATGCCATTGTGGCAAAGGAATCAGATCACGCCAAAGAGTTGACTTCCGGTGGATTCGAGACGACCCCGGCCGAAGGCAAGAAGGACATGGTCAAAGTAGTCACGCTTGAAGAGACACTCTTCAAATGGGAAACACCGATTGTTGCGTAGGTTCGCTTTCGACATATCGTGAAATATTGTTATGAATCTGATGGCCCGACGGCTTGTTCACCGCCGGGCTGTTTGTTTTGACGGCCCGATTTTCCCTTGGACGCTGGACAATCCATGACCATTTCACTCGACTCACTGCTTGATTCTTCTGATGCCACTTTGTGGGAAGTCACGACGAATGGTGCCGGCCCGGAA
>JBAXBD010000062.1:0-15659 GCA_037142165.1 Schlesneria sp.
ATATCGACGAACTGGTTGGCAAGTGCGACTTCCTGACGGTCCATACGCCAATGACGCCGGAGACCGAAGGGTTGATCAATGCAAGCCGCATCGCCCGGATGAAGAAGGGGGTTCGACTGATTAACGGTGCTCGCGGTGGAATCATCGACGAAAAGGCCTTGTTCGACGCGATCCAGTCGGGCCACGTCGCTGGTGCCGCGCTAGACGTGTTCGTTGATGAACCGCCGAAAGATTGGAGCCTGGCTCAGCTTCCTCAAGTTCTGGCGACGCCACACCTGGGGGCTTCGACTGACGAAGCTCAGGAATTGGTCGCAGTAGAAGCCGCCGAGATCATTACCGGTTTCCTCGTGAGGAACGAGGTTCGTCATGCGGTCAACATGGCTCCGATTACGGCCGCCGAAATGACCGACATGCAGCCTTACCTGGATCTCGGTCGCCGACTCGGTCTGCTGTTGTCACAGTTGAATAAGGGTGGTGTACGAGGAGTGAAGTTGCAGTTTAAGGGGGAGGCAGCTAACAAGAAGACGAAACTGATCGCGAACGCTTTTGCGGCAGGTCTCCTTTCCAACGCTCTGGCTGACAACGTCAATATCGTCAACGCCGATCTGCTGGCCAAAGAGCGGGGTATCGAAATCAAGGAAGAACTCTCGCACGAAGTGGGAGACTTTTCGACTTTGGTTTCGGCCACGGTCATGACTGACAATGGTGAATTGACCGCTGCGGGAACGATCTTCGGCAAGCAGTTCTTGCGTCTGGTTCGCATCGACCAGTTCCATCTCGATGCGTATCTCGACGGCCTGCTGCTGATATATAAGCACATTGACAAGCCTGGCGTGATTGGCTTTATCGGTAATATCTGCGGAAAGCACAGCGTCAATATTGCTCATATGGCTTTGGGGCGTGAAAAGAATGAACCGGGCGGTGACGCGATTGCCGTGTTGAACCTTGATAATGAGCCGGATGCTGCGACGTTGACAGAAGTCTCTGAGCACAAAGCGGTGACGGGGGTTCAATTGGTTAAGTTGCCGAAGGCGGGTGAACCTCTCCCGTGGCTTGTCAGCCGTTAATTCTTCACGGGTCCATCAAGAGAAAAGTCCTTGACCAAACCCAAGCAGCACAGCCTGTTTTCCGAAGACGAGATTCCTCCTAACCTGGAAGTGTGGGAGGTGGCGGCTTCGGAAGATCGGCTTGTCGCCGATGTCGTTTTCAACCGACCATTGACGACGATTTATCAATACATTGTCCCCGAGGGGCTGCGAGACCTGATCGGTCCTGGGCAACGAGTTCAGGCCCCGTTCGGACGAGGTGGGCAATCCACTACCGGATATTGCGTTGGACTTGGGACGAATCTGCCTGCGGGAAGAACGCTGAAAGTCATTGAATCGGTACTTGACCGAGATCCATTGATTGATTCGCGAATGCTGGAATTGACGCGATGGATCGGCGATCGATACCTCTGCGGATGGGGTCAGGTTCTTGAGACCGTCATCCCGAAAGGGGTGAAGACAAACGCGGGAACTCGCGAAGTTGCATTCTTTACGCTCAGTGATTCACTGCAGGCCAAGCTGACTATTGTCGCGCCAGGAGCTCCTGAAATGCAGGAATCGAATGACGAGAAACCAGGCGTCTCATCCAGCACTGCTGGAAACGGAATGGATGATCGACTGCCCAGATCAGCCTCCGAGATCTCTGCGATTCTCGATGGACTGAAGCTTCGAGCAAAACAACGGACGGTGGTTGAAATCCTTCACTCAGCGGATCGTCCGATGTCGGTCGACGACTTGTCGACTGCCGCTCAATGCGGGGTTTCGCCGATCCACGCACTGGAAGAAAAGGGATTGATTGTTTCGCTTCGCCGAAGGGTCTTTGCGAACACTGAGGCTGACGCGATTGAGCCACATCGCGAGATTGTCCTGAACGACGATCAGACACGCGCGGTCAACGCCATTCTAGACGTTGTTAGGTCGAGCGAGCATCGGACGCTTCTGCTTCACGGAGTCACTGGCAGTGGCAAGACAGAGGTGTACATCCGAGCGATCGAGGAAGTTGTGAGTTATGGGCGACAGGCCATCATGCTGGTTCCAGAAATCAGTCTGACGCCGCAGACGATTCGCCGGTTTCGCAGTCGATTCGATTCGGTCGCTGTACTCCACAGCCATTTGACGGACGCCGAACGGCACGGACACTGGAAACAGATTGCCAGCGGAAATGTGCAGGTCGTGGTGGGTGCTCGCAGTGCGGTGTTTGCGCCGACGCCGCATCTGGGAATGATCGTCATCGACGAAGAGCATGAGACCAGTTTCAAGCAAGATAACACACCGAGGTACCACGCACGCGAAGTGGCTCGATATCGAGCCGAGATCGAAAGGATTCCGTTGATTCTCGGTTCCGCAACGCCGACGCTGGAATCATGGCAGCGAGTGATCAGTAAGCAGGACACACTGATTTCGATGCCAAAACGAGTTGAGAATCTACCGTTGCCGCCAGTTGTCATTGTCGACACCAGAAACGACCCAGCGATTGGAAAAGGGGCGGCGATCGGACGAGCTTTATTTCAAGCGATGAACGTGGCGTTGAAAGAGGGGGGGCAGGTCATACTGTTCCTGAATGTTCGCGGATATTCATCGGTTATCTGGTGTCGTGGGTGCGGTGTCGGGGTGAAATGCCCGCATTGCGATATCACGTTGACCTGGCATAAAGAGCGTGCAATTGCACTGTGTCACTGCTGCAATTTTTCCGTGAAGCCACCCTCGACATGTCCAAGTTGCGGTCGTCCCGGATTAGCCTACCTTGGATTGGGGACCGAGCGATTAGAGAACGAGGTTCGAACGAGATTCGAAGACTACAAATGCCTCAGAATGGATAGCGATACCATGCAAAAGCGTGGTTCTCACGACACGGCGCTGGAAAAATTCCGGCACGGAGAAGTGCAGATCCTGCTGGGGACTCAGATGATCGCCAAGGGACTCGATTTTCCAAACGTGACACTCGTGGGGGTCATCGACGCAGATACGTTACTGCATCAGCCCGACCTTCGTTCGGCAGAACGAACGTTTCAATTGATTGCTCAGGTGGCAGGTCGAACGGGACGGAGTCGTCGTGGTGGGCGGGTTCTTGTTCAGACCGCATCTCCGTCGCAACCGGCAATTTTGCGGGCCGCTGAGCACAACTACCTGGGTTTTGCGAACGCAGAAATGTTGCATCGAAAGGCGTTAAACGTGCCACCATTTTCGCAACTTGCGAGGATTATCATCCGTGGCCCTGTGGAGAAAGAAGTGAATGACTACGCCGTAAGAATTGGCGAATTGGTGAGAGCGGCCGCGAAAGAGATTCAGGCAAACGTCAAGATTCTCGGTCCCGCACCGTGTCCTGTCACGCGACTGAAGGCCAACTTTCGATATCACCTTCAAATCACGGCTTCCGATTTAGAAACACTACGAGCGATCTGGGTGCTGGCCGCGCCTCAATTTCCAAGTCATTCGACAATCGAGTATCAGGTCGATGTTGAGCCTCAGAACTTTCGCTGAGCAGGCAAATTTTTATAAAGCATTTGATCGATTACCAGTCACCGACTCGTCTGGGTGTATCAAAGATCGCTGTCAGAGCCGACGAGAGTTGTTCGACCATATCGCCCGGCGATCGTCGCAGATCGACGATCAAGTCATTGCAGTTCATTCCAGTTCCTCGAATGAGAAACGGCAGTGCATTGGGCGGTGATTCACCGTCGGCAAAGAATTTCACATCAGGAAATTGCGGTAACAGATCGCATGAAATGGCTTCCACTTGTTCTGAGTGCACGTCAATCAGCCTGATGAGAAGTGGTCGACGCGTTAAGCAATTCAGAATTTGACCTGCTGTCTTTTGAACAAGAGGATGACGCCAGTTTGCGTCGATCTCCACGAGAGGATCAAGAACAAATCGTCGATAAGTTAACGCGGGATGAGGAATCACTAAGCCCGTTTCATTGACGATGCAGTTTCCGTAGCTTAAGAGATCAAGATCAAGGGTACGGGGGCCCCAGCAAATGTCACGAACCCGACCAAGTTGGGTTTCAACAGATTGAAGGGCTGACAACAGCTGTTGTGGCGTCAGTCGGGTTGTCAAACCGCAAATGGAATTAAGGAATGGGCTACCAGCCTGAGTTCCCATCGGGGCCGAGCAATAAAGTCCCGAGCGTTGTTGTAATTGAATGTGACAATGCAGGCTCAGCAATGCGAGTGCGGCGTCAAACGTAGCCTTCACGTCACCCACATTACCACCAAAAGAAATCCAGCAGTGATGGTCGCCAGTTGAATTCGACGACGCTCCCTGTAATAAGGATTCGAGCTTCGGCGGAAGATTACTCTCAATGAGCCTGGACACGGCTCCTCCTCAGAGCGTGAGATCGAATACAAATAATCGAGTGCATGATCCGTTTTGAGGATTGGACTACGGCAGTTCGATCAGTGTCTTAAGTAATCGCAAAAGTGACAACGGTGTTATGCCGTCAATTCAAATCCATTTGGGACAATCTTCGATTTCGACGATTGATTGAGAATTCTCGAACAACGTGACGGGTCAATTTTTCGGAAATCCCCAAGAAATTTTTTTGAAAAATCGTTTTTTCTTGCGATTTTCTCAAAAATAGGTAGGATTTCTGAGGTCGGGCGAGTTCGGTCGTCCGGTTCTTTTGCAATTCGAAGCCGTTTTAGCGGTGGAGGAGGAGATCGTGAGTGCGCTGGTGATGCTCGAACAGGTCAGTAGCCATGATGTCGATCCGGTCGAGGAAATGAGAATGCGAACTTGGGCGAGACGGCATTATGCTCCCGCCGAACAACGGGATGGCAACTGGCACCCGATCGTTTTGGACGAAATGTTTCGCAAAGATCGCGAGAGTCAACCCAAACCACGTTAGGAGGATTCCTGATTAACACTCCCGGTTTCTATCTACGATAACGGCCCGCGACCCCGAAGAGTCAGCGGGCTTTTTTATCGATTATCAAATTGAAATTGTCGTAACGTCTCGACCGGATTTCAGTCCCGTTCAAGACCACCAATCTCAATTTTTTGGTTACTTTAGCGCATCAACGGCTTATTTCTTAACTGAACCGCCAGCTTTTGCATCGTTTACTGCGGTTTTCAGTGCCTTCGCAGGAGTGTTTGCAGGCAAAGTCGCTGGGGCCGTTCCGGTCGCAGTTTGAGTGCTCCCTTTCATCGGGCTGCCGGTCTTTGCGACTTGCGCTGGATCTTCAGCAGCCGGGGAAGTCCAATTCGAAACACTCCAATGCGGATGCGTCTCGACGACCGATTGGCCTAAATCATCAAGTACTGCTCGGAAACGTTCTGCTGTGATGTTTTCGTTAGGAATGACGCGCTGCAACACAAAACGTCGATTCGCGGCAATATAAGTGAAGAACTTACCTTTACCCAGTTTGTCATTGTCGGATAGTAATCGAAGCAGAGCCGTCCGCGGAACATCGGCTGCCGATTTCGGAAGCTCATCCAGCCAAGCCATGACCCAGACAGAGCTTCCGTCCTGGCTCAGAACTGACGACATCGAAAGTTCCCATTCGTTGTCGTCGATTGTCGCTTTGAAAGCGAAGTCATAGCGCTGTTCTTGGACCTTGGTTTCCAACCCCATGGCTTTCAATAGCGTCCCCAGGGTTTGGTCGGTGAGTTTGCCCTTCACCGCTGGCGATGGCTTTTCCTGGGCCACCGAAGTCCCTGCTGCGACGGGAATTGCCGCAACAAGAGCCGCACCGATTACAGACCGTCTATTCAATTGAATTGGCATCGAAAGACCTTCCTTTGTCTTATCTGTCCTGTCAGCGCTTTTCGGCTGATTGGACTTCCCCCGCGTTGCACAGTTGGTCGCGTTTAGCACAACTTCACCCGAACAGATGCTTGAGACAAATCTGTGACCACGTTTCGAATTCGTCTGCGGCTTGTATCAATTCTGCGGGATCTGCGAATCCTGTCTCTAAGATCGACTCTTCACGGGGCCGAACTTTTGCCGTGTCGAGGTCAAAAATGTGAACAATGCCTAAATGTACTCGTCCGACTGCAGTCTCATCATCGTTGATCAGGCCGACACAAGCATCCTTAAACCCTGACTCCAGAAAGACTTCTTCCGAAATCTCGCGGTGCATCGCTTCGAGATACCGTCGGTCACCAGAAAGTTGGTCGGTTGAGGAAATATGGCCACCGATACCAATCGATCGCTTACTATGCAGTCGTCCCTCGCCCCCCTTTTTACCTCTTTTATAGTAGAAGACCTGACCCGCGTGGCGGAAAATACAATAGGGGATCAGTTGCTTGTAGCTTGGATCTTCCTCGACTTCGTTCCGTGGTCGGAAGCTCGTATGAGATGGATCGAGCAACGTTCCGATGTATCGATCGATATTGGCATTAAACCCCTGAAAGTAGCCAAGTTCTTGAAACAAGAGTGTCGGAACAACGAGGACATGCTCAATCGGTTCTTGATTAACGGTCGCCGTCATGGAAATAGCCCTTGTTTGGTTGAGGAATCACCCGAAAGGAAATTGAAGATAGAAATTGAATGAAAACAGTGATTTTTAACTTCCACAGCATTTCATGTCGAAATTTGCGATGGCTGACAAAATGGGATGATACGGGACCACTGGTGTACGTTCCATCTCATGAGCGATCGATTGCTGTTGTGGTTGCATTTCTTTTTTCGCTCGGTAGATTGACGGACACGACAAGTGGATATTGATGTCCACATTTGCGTGTTTTGTGGCGAGCAACTTCCTTCGCGACTAGTTCTGTTGCATGAGCAACACCGCAAACGCTCGTCCCAACCTATTTGGTTCTATCGAGGAGACAGACTTAATGAAACGGTTGTTCTGCGTCGTCATGATTGTCGGGATTGTCTCAGTACTTTCGGCAGTTGCTTCAGCCCAGGTGAAAAAGGGGAAGACTCGAGTTTTAACAACAAAACAGATGATGTCAGGTTTGATCAAGCCGAATTGTGCCGGCATTGGCGAAGGTCTGAAAGCGGCTCCTGCCGACGATAAAGCTTGGGATGAACTCGCTACCAAAGCTGCTTTGCTTAATGAATCCAGCTTTATCCTCATGGACGACGGGCGGTGCCCCGACGCCGAATGGGCAAACGCATCTAAAGCACTTCGAGACGGTAGTGCTACTGTCCTGACCAAGATCGAAGCAAAAGATTATGCTGGCGCGCAAGAGGCGTTTAAGTTGGTTACCGGTTCGTGTGCTGCGTGTCACAAGGCTCACAAGAAGTAAACCGTGCTCGTCCGAAAGAAAAAGGGCATGCTTTTGTGGCGTGCCCTTTTTCTTTTCTTCGGTCCGTATCCCCATTCTCCATTGCGAAGTTTGATCGCTACGGGGAAGCTATTCGACGCCTTGAAATCGAAAGGCCTGTACATAATCGATTTGATCCGACAGGTCTTCTTGCGTCCGAGGCAATTCGGGGAATGACGGTCAATTGTTAGTGAATTCACGTATTTTTGTGTCATCAGGATGCCTCTGTGAAAGATCTGGCCATACGGGTTGAGGGCTTGTCAAAGTCGTTCCGGCTTGGACATCGCCTTTCGTATCACCGTTTTTCTGAATTCCTCGAGAACATCGCGAAAAATATCGCTTACCTTCCGAAGCGACTATTCAGACCTGGAACGAAAAGTCCATTTCAGGAAAACGACACCTTTTGGGCATTAAAAGACGTTTCCTTTGAGGTAAATCAGGGAGAGGTTTTGGGATTCATCGGTCGTAACGGAGCTGGCAAGAGTACACTTCTCAAGCTTCTTTCACGGATTACTCGTCCAACTCAAGGGCGAATCGAATTACACGGGCGTGTCGGTAGCCTTCTCGAGGTTGGAACTGGATTTCATCCTGAGCTTACCGGTCGCGAAAATATCTATCTCAACGGCGCAGTTCTCGGGATGACCCGACAGGAAATTCGAAAGAAATTCGACGAAATTGTCGCTTTTTCGGAAGTCGAGAAATTTCTCGATACAGCTGTCAAGTATTATTCGAGTGGTATGTATGTCCGGCTGGCATTTGCTGTCGCAGCTCATCTGGAGCCCGAGATCCTGATTGTTGATGAAGTTCTCGCAGTCGGCGATGCGGCGTTTCAGCAAAAATGCATGGGAAAGATGGGGGCCGCCAGCCGTCAGGGAAAGACGGTCCTGATCGTATCGCACAGTCTTCCAGTGATCACGAATCTTTGCCAGCGGGCAATTCGTCTCGATGCCGGTCGCGTTACGGCAGTTGGTCATCCAACCGAAGTCGTCAAACAGTATCTGGCAAAAGTCAGATCGGCGTCTGGCGAAGTCGTCTGGCTGACTCCTGATGCGGCGCCGGGGACGGAAATGGTTCGATTACATGCTGTGAGAATTGTTCAAGAGGGGAACGACGGCCCCACAGCAGATGTGGATATCGCCAAAGAGATTGGAATCCAGATCAGTTATTGGAATCTTGTTCCAGACCAGCAACTCTACACAGCACTTTGGTTAAAAGATTCAAATGGAACTTTCGTGCTTGCAACTTCCAACGTCCGTGCGATTAGTTCGACCGACGACCCGTGGTACGGAACCCCACAACCAACTGGCCTTTACGAATCGACCTGCGTTATTCCTGGCAATTTTCTCAATGAAGGTCGGTATGTCATCTCGGCAATCGTCGGTCGAGTCCCACAAAAGACCACGATACTTGAAGAATCCGTTCTAACATTCGATGTTCACGACACTGGCGCAATGAGAGAAGAATACTTTGGAAACTGGACGGGGCCTGTCATTCGACCCCGTTTGCCCTGGAATACAATCCAACAGACTTCGGGTTGATCAACCCTGCAAATTGCCCGAGGAATGTTACCAGCCAATATCCTTCGTTAATTCTTGCTGAGCCTTATGAAGTGCCGCGTATGCGCCGTTGATTTTCAGTAGCTCATCGTGAGTTCCAATTTCAACGAGTCGACCCCGTTCGATCACCATGATTCGATCGGCCTGGCTGAGCGTACTTAAACGATGAGCAATGGCGATCGTCGTCCGCCCCCGTACAAGGTTCTGCAGCGCTTCTTGAATTTGGCGCTCCGTTGTTGAATCAAGCGCAGACGTCGCCTCGTCCAGGATCAAGATTCGTGGGTCGATCAACAATGCACGTGCGATGCTGATTCGTTGGCGTTCTCCACCTGACAAAGACTGGCCGCGTTCCCCAACGAGCGAGTCATAGCCGTCCGCCAACTGAAGTATGAATTCGTGTGCCCGAGCAGCTTTGGCGGCATCAATAATCTGTTGCCGGGTCGCATTTGGAAGCCCATACGCAATGTTCTCGGCGATTGTTCCGTAAAACAGGAACGGGTCTTGGAGCACGATTCCGACGTTCCTGCGGTATGGTTCGACTTTGTAACTACGGATGTCAACGCCATCGACCAGGATAGACCCTTCAGCAACGTCGAAAAAACGGCAGACAAGGTTAATCAGCGTGCTCTTACCGGCGCCCGTGTGTCCGACGAGTCCAATCATTTCACCCGCAGCAATTTTTAACGAGAAATCACGGATCACCTTGCGATTACCATACCGAAAACCGACATGTCGGAATTCGAGTTCACCTCGCAGTTTATCGAGGGGAGCTGGCTTGGCAGGTTCAGGGACACTTGAGACGCGATCCAGAATTTCGAAGATCCGTTGAGCACTCGCCGCAGCACGTTGAGACGCGTTCACAATTCGGCTCATCATTTCCAGCTTGCCATAGAACTTCTCACTGAGAAGAACGACGGTCGTTAATGAGCCGACACTGAAGTGTGGATCACGGCGGCCGATCAACCAGACGCCACAGACCCAGACAACAAGAACACCCAAATGGTTGAGAAATGTGATCAAGGGCCAGAAAAATGTCCAAAGCGAATTGACTCGGTTATTCGTGGTCACAACCAGTTCGTTCGCTGTTGAAAACCGTTCAATTTCCCGATCTTCCTGCGCGAATGCTTTCACCACTCGTATGCCGGGAATCGTATCCGCTAAAACACTCGACATCGCTCCCCAGGCGCGACTTGAGGCTTGGAATCCCGTTTGTAACTTGTCGCGCGCGTAGTACATCAGCCAGATGATGAACGGAAAGGGGAGCAGCGCCACGAGAGCGACCTGATAGTTTTCACGAAACAGGGCATACGCAACGACAAACAACAGGATGGTATTGGCCGTAAAATCGACGATGCTGTCTGAAAGGAAAGAGCAAAGTCGATCAGAATCACTACTGATGCGCGACATCAAGTCGCCAGTCCGCTTGCCTCCGAAGTACTCCAGCGACAGTTTTTGCAGGTGCGAGTAAGTCCGCCGCCGCAGATCGCCAGTGACTCGCTCACTGACCCAGGCAAGAATCGCCCCCTGGCCCCATCCCAATAACCATGCGATCACTGCCGATCCCAGCATGATTCCCAGGTAATAAAAGGCCTGATTCAGAATCGAAGGCTGGTCGTCCCCGTAGTTCTTCAACAGATCGACCAGCGGTTTCGTCATTTCAATTGTTTTGACTTCGGCAACAGCCGCCGTCAACGTCATCGAAAGCGCGACAATCATCCAAAAGACGTGGGGTCTCGCAAATTGCCAAAGCCGCAGTAGTGCTGTCGTATCCGGAACGGGTTCGTGATCCTCCGGTTCAGGGATCTCGTCATCGTCAGGGATGTCATTGGAAATTGTTCGTTGAGACTTCTGGTCTTCAAAACGGTCGCCGAGAATCAGGGCCGAAGGCCCCTGAGCAATCGTGTAATGCCAAACGGAGAGTCTTCGATCCAGACCCGCCAGTTCGAGCGTTCCTAAACCGGCCCTGTCTTTTGTTTTGATTTTGTCGATATCTGACAGGGCCCATTCCTGGAAACCGGTTTCCGCTGAATTGCTGAGAAATCTTCGGTTTGTCAGAACGAGGAGTGTTTTGCGATAAAATCGATTTGAATCGATGTCAGAAATCATGAAAGCGACTATCGTTTCGCCTTCCGAAAGTCGCGAAACCAATGGTTCTCGTAACGACGCTTCAACGATTGACCAGCCGTCGAGAGAGGGTTTGTGACCCGTGTTCAAGGGAATGTTCCATTCTTGAAAAGTAGGGTATTTACAATTGCAAGAGAGATTAACGATCTCAACTCGTTCGCACCAACGATGGCGGGTCGGTATTATTCTTTCAAAATCGATTCGTTTCGTTTCACGAGCATTGCAGAGCAATATCCGCAATACTGTGACTTCTCATTTCACTGCGACAGTTGCACCGTGATTCGATCGCGATTTACAAAGCTGATATACCTCTCTTTTCACCGTTTCATTGAATCAACCAGGAGTTTCCAATGTCAATTTCTCGCCGAGACTTGCTTCATTCTGCCGTGGCCGCGGGAGCGGTTGCCAGCGTTGGCCAGGACGCCATTCTCGCCGCAGCCGATAAAGTTGCGGTGAATGGACGAATCAAGCATTCCGTTGTCTTCTGGTGTTTTAATGTGGCAGGAGACAAATGGGATATTGATAAAACCTGCCAGATCGCCAAAGGGATGGGAATACAATCGGTTGAAATCTGCGGCCCGGAAACGTGGGACGTTCTCAAGAAACACGGCCTCACCTGTGCCATTGCGCCGAACGGCATGCCTGGTGCCCCTTTCATGAAAGGATTCAATAATCCCCGGTATCAAGATCAGGTCATCGCCACGACCAGCAAAATGATCGACGACTGTGCTGCGGCAAATGTTCCCAACGTGATTGCCTTCACGGGTTACAAGTGGAACGATGCCGATGATCCGAAAAGTGGTGAAATCTCGCTCGAAGCAGGGGCCGCGAATTGTATTGCCGGATTGAAAAAGATCGCAGGACATGCAGAGAAAAAAGGGGTGACGATCTGTCTCGAACACCTCAATTCACGCGATGGTTCGCATCCGATGAAAGGGCATCCTGGCTACCAGGGAGACGATATCGACTACGTTTGCGATATTGTGCGAAAGGTCGGCTCGCCACGAGTGAAGGTTCTGTTCGATATCTATCACGTTCAGATTATGAACGGCGACGTCATTCGTCGGATCGAACAACACAAGGACGTCATCGGACACATCCACACTGCGGGAAATCCTGGCCGTGCGGAACTGGATGACAAGCAGGAAATCAATTACCCGCCAATCATGAGAAAGCTGATTGAAATCGGATATCAAGGATACGTCGGGCACGAATTCATTCCGACCCGCGATCCGCTGGTCGGGCTTCGCGAAGCAGTGAAGCTCTGCGACGTTTGATCGTTTGCTGATGGTCCATCAACGCTTTGATGCGTCGTTGTCTGCCACTGGCGTGCGCTTCGCACGCCAGTGTTTTTCGTTTTTACAGGCAATTCCGCTTGAATAGACTGGCAGCCGAAGCTGCCGCCAGTGCCCCCCCATCATTAGCGTTTTTAACCGATCATTCGGCGGAAGAAAGCTGTTCATGTGCGGAAAGAATCAGTCGTTCTGTTTCTTCCCAACCGATACAGCCGTCTGTGATGGAAACGCCATACTGAAGCTTCGTCAGATCGCTTGTCAGCGGCTGGTTGCCGGGCATCAAATTGCTTTCGAGCATTAAGCCAACGATGTTTTTGTTACCGGCAATTCGCTGCGACAGGCAATCGTCCCAACAGACATGCTGCAACAAATAATCTTTGTTGGAATTCGCGTGGCTGCAATCAACCATCAATCGTGGAGGTAACTTTGCCGAGTTCAGGCGTTTCAGGCTTTCCGCGAGACTTTCAGGATTGTAATTCGGACCAGACTGGCCGCCACGCAGGATCAGGAAGCCCCACGGATTTCCGTTAGTATTGACAATGCACGTCTGGCCATCATTGTCGATACCCAGAAAACTATGCTGAGAACGTGCCGCCAGCATTGCATCAATCGCAACTTGCAAGCTTCCATTTGTCCCATTCTTGAAACCGACGGGCATCGATAATCCGCTTGCCATTTGCCGATGAGTTGGAGACTCGGTCGTTCGGGCACCAATTGCTGTCAGTGAGATCAAATCGGCGATGTATTGCGGGGTAATTGGTTCCAGTAACTCTGTTGCGGCAGGTAGTCCCATGCTGGCAACTTCGAGAAGGATCCGCCGTCCGATCCGCAGCCCCGTTGCGATGTCGAACGTATCATTCAGATGAGGATCGTTGATTAACCCTTTCCATCCGACGGTTGTTCTTGGCTTTTCGAAGTAGACCCGCATCACGACGAGCAGTTTGTCTTTCACACGATCAGCAAGCGCCTTTAAACGCTGTGCATAATCAAGTGCCGCAACATGATCATGGATGGAACAGGGACCGACCACGACAATTAATCGGGATTCTTCGCCTGAAAGGATCCTCTTGATGGACTCCCGTGCCTCAATGACCGTTTTGACGGCGACGTCAGAAATGGTCTCTTCCTGTTTCAGATAGCGAGGGGCAACAAGGGGCACCGTTTCACGAACGTGAACATCTTGCAGCGGTTGATTTGGTAGCGAATTCGTCATTGGTCGTTCCTGGTATTTGCGAAAAATCAGTATAGGTTCGACACGGTCGGCTCGCCATTGGTTCTCCCTCATTTTTTGCCACTGAAATTCATTTTGAATCAATTGGATTACTAGGAACTGTTATGCGGCCCATAATTTCATTTCGTCGGTTGACAAGGTCGCATTTCAAATTTCGACTTTGGTCATTCAAAAGGTCGAGCCGTCTGAGAATTCTCGTTTCTATTCAGTAATTTCATTTCCGGAGATCTGAGTGAAGCGTGATGGACTGCTGGTACAGTGGTCACAACGTCTCTGGATCACTAGGATTCCGTAATGAGTTCCGGTGGACACAACTCCGCCAAATCCTGTTCTTCAGCCCAGAAATTGACAGATGTCCGAAAAGACTTTAATTCGCGTCGGCCATAGCCCTGATCCTGACGACGCATTCATGTTTTATGCACTGGCCAAAGACAAAATCGAGACCGGTCCGTATCGATTCACGCATGAATTGCAGGATATTCAGACCCTGAACGAACGGGCTCTTCGAGGTGAACTGGAACTGACAGCAGTCAGCCTGCACGGTTATGCCTATCTGACCGATCGTTATGCTCTGTGCGCCTGTGGTTGCAGTATGGGAGACGACTATGGGCCCATGGTCGTTGCTCGACAACCAGGCAGTTTGAATGATTTTCGCGGTAAGACAATTGCTGTTCCTGGAAAGCTGACAACGGCGTATCTCGCATTGAAACTTGCGTTGGGTGACGATTTTACGCCTGTTGTTTATCCATTTGACGAGATTCTCGCAGTGACTCGTGAAGGCAAGGTTGACGCAGGGTTAATTATCCACGAAGGACAACTGACCTACCAGAACGACGGGCTGAATCTGATCGTCGACTTGGGGAAGTGGTGGATAAAGGATACTGGATTGCCATTACCTCTCGGAGGAAACGCAATTCGACGCGATCTTGGTCCGAAAGCGATGAGCGAAGTAACTACTCTGCTGAAGGAAAGCATTCAGTTTGCATTGGATCACCGGGCAGAAGCACTCGCGTATGCGTTGCAGTTTGGACGAGATCTGGATCGCAGTCAGGCTGATAAATTCGTCGGGATGTACGTCAATGATTGGACCCTCGACTTCGGAGACCGCGGCCGAAAAGCGGTGACACTGCTGCTCGATCGAGCTTTCCAGGCGAAAATCATTCCTCATCCAGTCAAGCTGGAATTCATTGGGTAAACGAGAGGCTGGAAGATGGCCGACTTCACCGACGATGAGCTCTTGGCTTATGTGGATGAACGCCTTTCTCCGGATTTTTGCGCTGCGATTGAGCATTCATTACGGCTAAATTCGTCACTTGGCGAACGGCTGAAAGCGCTTTTATCGCTGCGAGACCACGGAGACTTCAGCGTTGGGGAACTCTGGAGGCAGCATCGTTTGAGTTGCCCACCGCGAGCAGTTTGGGCAGCGTACATTGATCAAAGGTTGGGTGACGGGTTGTGTCAGTATTTACGGTTTCACGTTGAGTTGGTTGGATGTCGAGTCTGTTTGGCAAATCTTGATGATCTCAAGCGGCAAGAAGCATCAACTGATGCTGAAAGACGGACTCGAAAGTTTTTTCAATCGTCTGCAGGCAATCTCTCACAGGTCGACGGCAAAAGTTAAAACGTTTTCAAATTTGCTGTCTGCGATGAATTTCCCTTGAAACCAGATTGACGATTCAGTCGTTCTCTCTGCATGTATCGAAATATAAAATCTTCTGAATCACGGGTTTTTAAAACAGGAAAAAGTTCGTTTTCCTCGAAAACCCAACTGTCTAGCTCAACCTTTTACTGATCTTTACAAGATCGTAAGTGAATGCCTGGCATGGACGTTCGGCGATGGAACGCCGTTCGCTCCTGGGCGTTCACCACTTCAAATCCTTCGTTAAGATCACTTTCGATGAAGCCGAGTCTCACATGAACGTGTGGGAGCGGGGGAACCAGATTTGGCTGCTCAACGACGAGCAACCTTCGGGGCGAAGTTGTGAAGCGATAACAATCGCCTCTCCATCAGAGCACTTTCAAGCTCCAGCCCGACAGCTAACCTCGCAGGCAGGTCGAGACGTGTGCTCTCGACCGTTTGATGAAAGGCATCCTCATTCGCGGGGTTGAGCATCGCTCTCCTGTTTTAATTCGAAAACTGATTCAACGGTTGGACGTTCTTCATGAGAAGAAGGAACGTCCAGATAT
>JBAXBD010000063.1:0-15515 GCA_037142165.1 Schlesneria sp.
GGTAAATTGAATCGACTGATTGAGAATGCGCGAAACGAATTTGTTCAGGGAAAGGCCCGAGAACTTTGAAGCACTACACTTCATCGGACTTTTGGGCCTTCTACGAAGAGCTCCCTTCCGAAGTTCGAGAGCTTGCTGACAAGAATTTCGAACTGCTCAAGGAAAACCACCGTCATCCGTCACTTCAGTTGAAACGCATTGACGAACTGTGGTCAGCACGTGTTGGAATTCATTACCGGGCAATCGGAATTGATGCGCCGGATGGGATACAGTGGATTTGGATCGGCTCTCATGCCGACTACGACAAATTCACTACGTGAACAGATGCAAACAATTGACGCCCCACTCGCAAAATGCCGAACGCCTGAGATGGGAGCATCATCGAAATCTTGGGTCGTAGGTACTTCAACTCTCCACATTCAATGACTTGAGCAGTCTCTCGCCAGGAAATCCTCCATGTCTTCACCACGATCTACGTCGGATGCAGGACTTAGCCGCCGCGATGTTTTGACAGCCTCCGCAGCAGTTGGCCTCGGACTGACGTTCGGCGTCCATACTGCATCTGCTCAACCGACTTCGCCAGGCTCGTCACTCAACAGGTTGCGAGTCGGTGCGATCGGATTGCGGTATCAAGGGAGTGTCATCGCTCACAAAGCACAACTCTACGGCGACATCACAGCCGTGTGTGATGTTGACCGCAACGTGCGAGATCAAGCAAAGGCGGCTTTCGGCAGTACGCCGTTCGCCTGCGAAGACTATCGCGATCTGATTAGTCGCAAGGATGTCGATGTTGTCACGATCGGCAGTCCTGACCATTGGCATACGAAGATGGTGATTGATGCCTGCCGTGCGGGCAAAGATGTCTATTGCGAGAAGCCATTGACGCTGACAATCGACGAGGGGAAGCAACTGACAAAGGTCGTGCGCGAAACGGGCCGGATCGTTCAAGTCGGATCATGGCAGCGCAGCGACGATCGTTTTCGGCTCGCCGTCGAAATGGTCCGTGCAGGCCGAATCGGTAAACTGCAGAAAGTTGATGTCGTGCTGGGCAAGAACGTGACAAGTGGTTCATTCGTACCTCGTAATCCCCCCGCACATCTCAACTGGAATTTGTGGCAGGGACAAACTCCCGATGTCCCCTATATCGAAGAGCGAACGCATTACACGTTTCGCTGGTGGTACGAGTACTCAGGAGGTCAAATGACCGATTGGGGAGCTCATCACATTGACATCGCGCAGTGGACAATTGATTCTCAGCCTGTCGAGATCACTGGTACTGCGAAAATGCCCGATGTGGCGAACGGCTTTAACGTCGCGGTCGATTTCGACGTTTCCTACAAGTTTGCCAACGGAGTGACGATGACGGTCACAGACAATGGTGACAATGGAATTCTTTTTACCGGCGATGCGGGAAGATTGTTCGTTAATCGCGGCAAGATCACAGGCGCTCCGGTTGACGCATTGAAGACGCAGCCACTTCATCGAGAAGACTGGAAGGTTTACAACTACGACAACCTGGAACGACCGTCGCGAGTTGGGAAGCTTGACGCGATCATCAATCACATGGGGAATTTCTTCGACTGCGTTCATTCGCGTAAAACGCCGGTGTCGGATGTCATTAGTTCGCACCTGACCGTGTCCACGTGCCACCTGGGGAACATCTCGATGCGCCTGGGTCGTCCGCTGAAATGGAATCCGGTCAAAGAAGAGTTCATAGATGACAAAGAAGCGAACACATGGCTGAAACGCGAACAACGAAATGGCTTTGAGACGTTCTAGTAAAGCCGACCTAGGGGACAACGCTTTTTCAAAAGACTAGCTGTGACCCCTTGGAATAGCTTTATTGCGGAATCGGCAAGCTTTCCACCAGCGCTATGACATCGTTCCAAGCATCGTTGAACGCGATGAAGTGCGTACCTGTCTGAAATCGAATCTTGGTCTCATATTCGAGTTCTGCCCGCGTCTTCACTTCGTTATCGAAGTTTGATCGGTGAGGCGAAATGCTTCGTGCGTTCGCTTTTTCAATCAGGAAAGATGCAATTTTGCCAAAATCCAATTGCGAACGAGAGATTCGAAAAATGCGAGCGATGTCGTAAACGTCTTGTTGGCGATTGCGATTTCGTACCTGCTGCTGAAGCAGTGAACGTAGTTTTTCAGCCACGATGTCGTTTAACGAACAGACTTTCACCGGTCGGACAGAAGCAGATTCCAATCGAATTTCTGATGTTTCACAAACAACGTCAAAGAAGCTGATTTCTACGTCAATCACAGTCTTTGATGTTCGCTCGAAGTTGTTGAAATTGCGATCTTCAGGAAACTGGTAACAAATTTTTGCTCCGTAGGTTGGATGTGTTCCCCGCTCTTTCTGCGGATTTCGCTTGATCGTTTGGCATCTCGTTTTGATGTTGAATCGGCGTTCAGAAGTAGCCAAAGCCTCGTCGATCAGTTGCAATAAAACGTCGCCATTATCTGGAACGTCGTCAGGCCGTTGTGATGACTCCACGGCAGTCAGAGTAAAGTCGAGGTCTGTCGTACTGCGGGGGCTGTGATAACAGAATCGAAGCGCGTTTCCTCCTTTAAATGCAAGTCTTACCCCAAGAATCCTGTGCGCGGCAAAACATTCAAGCACAACAAAACCGACGAATCGCTGCTTTCCCTCATGGGGTGAAATCTTTCGCTCGCGACACCATTTATCCAGAGTGGCAGGTGACGTGGGGTAATTTCGGTCGTCCACGATTCACGCTTCTAATTGGGAAAGAGTCGAGTCCGGAACATTCAGAGACAGACGCCAACGCTCCGAGTAAACCGATGAGAATTCACTCGTCGCATCCAACTTAGCTGAGCTTCCTCGAGTCGCGTGGTCGGCCCATTCGTTGAGACGAGGATGATTCTTTTCAAGCTTTTCGAGAATTAAGCCAACTCGCTGCTTAAGCAATCCTTGATTGATTCGGTCAACGTACTGAACGATACGATCCACGTCGATTTGATCGGCCGCGCGTCGCCAGACTCGAAAGACCTCCGAAAGTCCCAAACATTTTTCTGGGGATCGGATTGAATCGATCAGCGTTCGCTCAAGATTCGTCACGTAAATTGGAGTTTGCGTCACAAACCCAATCATGTGGCCGAAGTCCCATTCTGGCTTAATTTTTGACCAGACCACCGTACGTGACGTTGGCTTTTCGTCGGTTGCGGTCATTTTATTTGGCGTAACTGTTTTCGGATACCGCAGCCGCGGTTTAGGTGCGTCAACCCAGTCGTCAGGTGTTGTTCCAAGTGGAATCCTTATAGAGATTCCTGGGGAGTAACTCACAAAGATGGATTGAGGAATTTCGTCAGTCAGTTGATGAAAAGCAATCGCGGTAAAGTGGCTGAAAACTGCGGTTGGATTTGATTCCTGGATGATCGCTTCATCGGGCCGAGGAAGTGATGAAGCAAATGGAACAATTACCTGGTAGACGCCCGAGAGATCAGACAGTCGCTCAATCTGACTCTCGGAACACATTTTCTGAATTTGCTTACTCAGACTCTGGCGATCGGGAAGTCGATACCCTTGTGCTCTTGCGACACGGGCATAATAAACATAAAGCCTCCAGTCGGCGGCAATTACACATCGCTCTTGTGCGAGCTCAGCGAGGATAAAATCTGCAATTGTCCTCACTTGGATTCTCCGTCAATGCAGCAGTAATGTCCTCAGGACATTACTGCTGCATTGCATCTTTGTCAAGGGAGAAATCGACAACCAATCAAGTGACTTCTTCTCAAACATTCTCGCCCGGGCTCGTCGTAGATTGTGCATAAAATCAATTGTCTAGGGTAACGATAACGTCCTAAGGACGTTATCGTTACCCTAGATATGATGCAACCGCAAAATCCTGAATAGATTGTCATTTTCGCGAAGCTTCGTAACAGTGCGCCGTTAAAGTGAGCCCAATCAGCTCATTTTAAGTCCAAGGGACCAGAAAGATGCAGCTGGAAAATGCAGAAATTCTCGATCGACGCGACTCTGACCCGATGTGCACTCATGCAAACCAAGGGAATAGTATCAGAACATCCTCTTATCAATTGCATTCGATCAAATGAAAGGAACTGCCTCGATAATACTCGCGGTCGCACCTCGAACAGCGACGATCCGGGTGACCTGATACCCGGCTGACGACAACAGAGTCTTCCACTCCACTTCGCTTCTCTCGCGGCCTCCTGTCACCGCCAGCATATTGATGTCGGCCATCAGCACTTTCTCTAAAGTCTGATCAGCGACGGCAACCGTGACTGGCAGGACAACTTCGATGATCAGCAGTCTCCCATCGGGTTTTGTCGCAGCCCGGCAGTTCTTGAGAATGTGTCGAGCGTTGTTGTCGTCGTATCCATGCAAAACGCTTTGAAGGATGTATAAGTCTGGCCCGGGCGGTACCAACTCGAACAGGTCAGCGGCCTCGAACTGACATCGATCCGCCAGACCGATCGCGTTGAACTTCGTCGCTGCCGAAGTCACCGCCTCGTTCCGGTCGACGAGAATTCCTCGCGTATCGGGATTTGCTGTGAGAATCGCTGCAAGCAATCCGCCGCCGCCTCCACCGAGATCCGCAATTACCCGATAGGCAGAAAAATCATGAGCCGCGACAAACGGGGCCATACTCGCGGCTGTTGATTCCGCGAAAGCTTGATGAAAGATTCTTTGAGCATCTGGTTCCACAGACCAGCGCGATTTTGTCCCATCGCGTTCTCTTGCCACAGCGGCACCATCCCGATTTCCTGCCTGGACGCAATCTGCCAGATAGGTCCACGAATCGGCCAACAGGTCGGCCCAGAAGATGATCGATGCCCAAATGGAATTAGGAACATCTTTGCGAAGCGGCTGGCCAAATGGAGTTAACCGGAATCGAGCGGGTGCCACTTCGGCGACGACACCGATACTCGCCAACGCTCGCATCAGACGATAAAGAGCGTCTGGATTGGCCTTTGTTGCCAGCGCAATCTCGTCGAGCCCCCTCTCGACGTCACCAAGAGCGTCTGCAATTCCAAGCCTGACCGCAGCGACTAATAACTTCCCTCGAAAGTACCCGCGTGCCATCTCACAAAGCGAAATGGAATTGGCTGCATCCACGACATCACTCATCAAATGACCTCGATTTTCTGATCCCGCGAAGCCCACACAACTCGTCACCAGCAAAACTATTCACGACACGTGGAAAAACTTCAATGGCCCCAGATTGACACGACTTGTGAAACAACACGATGTCGTGTAATAGTGTTAGACAGGAGATGCAATGAAAGCCAAATCGCGAAGGCAAACGAAAGCTGCTTGCTGCACGACAATCGATTTGAAAACGCGACCACTTTTGACGGTCGACAAGGCGAGTGGTCTGGCCGGAGTATTTAAGGTGCTTGCCAATGACACTCGCTTAAGACTGTTGCATGCGCTGGTGCAGGACGACGAATTGTGCGTGAGCGACCTCGCTGCTTTGGTGCAAATGAAACCTCAGGCGGTTTCGAACCAACTCGCTCGGCTTTCGGATCTTGGAATCGTTTCGTCGCGTCGAGAAGGGAACAACATTTATTACCGGCTTGTCGATTTGTGTGTTCGATCACTGTTGGACCAGGGCTTGTGCCTGTTGGAAGAAGTCAGCCACAAACGTCAGCGCCCTGTCAGAAAGTTGTCATAATGTTGAACCCGGTAACGAGAAAACTTTGTGCCGAGATGTTCGGTACGTACGTCCTGGTCTTCGCCGGAACCGGTGCGATTATCATTAATGATGTCACCGATGGCATCGTGACTCACGTCGGAATCGCTTTCACGTTCGGGCTGATTGTCCTGTCGATGATCTATGCCATCGGTGATGTGTCAGGTTGCCATTTGAACCCCGCCGTAACACTCGGATTTTACGTGGCAAATCGATTTGAAGGGGGCCGCGTTTTTCCGTACATCGTCAGCCAGGTCTTTGGAGCAATCCTCGCCAGCATCACTCTTCGACTGATGTTTCCTACTCAAACAACGCTGGGTGCGACGATACCAGCCGGCAGTGCGATCCAGTCATTCGTCCTGGAATTCATTCTGACATTGATCTTGATGTTTGTGATCCTCAGTGTCTCCACAGGCTCGAAAGAGAAGGGTATCCTGGCCGGTGTTGCCGTCGGTTCGGTGATCGCACTGGAAGCTTTATTTGGTGGTCCCATCAGTGGCGCGTCAATGAATCCGGTTCGTTCATTGGCGCCGGCGATTGTCTCAATGAGGTTCGATTCACTGTGGATCTATCTCACGGCCCCAATCCTTGGTGCGTTTACCAGTGTTTTTGTCTGCCGGTGCGTCCAAGACAGTGACTGTTGTTGTCGGCCATCCTCAAAGGAGATCTGTTCGTGAAGAAAGTTGTTTTTGTCTGCGTAGAAAACTCGAACCGAAGTCAGATGGCCGAAGCGTTTGCACGCATGCATGGCAACGGCAAGGTCGAACCGTACAGCGCCGGCTCCCGGCCATCTGGTCGAGTCAACCCGAAAGCGATCGAAGCGATGCGCGAACTGGGGTACGACCTGACGACTCATACGTCAAAGGGGCTGGACGCTTTCAATGGGAAAGAAGTCGAAGTGGCCATCACGATGGGGTGTGGAGACGAGTGTCCTCTGGTCATCGCAAAACAACGGCTGGACTGGCAGATTCCCGACCCCCGCGACATGACACCCGAACAATTTCGCGAGGTTCGGAATCTGATTGAGAGCAAAGTGAAAGAACTGATCGCGACGCTGTAGCGGGCTGGCAGACGTCAAAATGTGGATTATGTGCCACTGCTTTGGAGTCTTCGGAAAAGCAGTGTCTTCTTCGTCTGCCAGAGAAAAAAGAGCACTGCTTGACCGAAGACGGTCAAGCAGTGGCACAATCTTTAGAAAATTGACATTGCGCTGGAAGCTTCAATCCATTCGCTGATTTGATCTCGATTCCGAACGTCTTGAATTGCTCGTAATTCGTTCACGCGGTCACTGCCGATTTCATGGCGACTTCAGGACGTGTCCTTGATCGAAGTCTTTGGCTGGCCGCCTGGAAGTAGAGAAAACATCCAGTGAATATCGACTCGATTACGGGAAGATCGATTTGTGTGACAATTGAAAAGCCAAGCCTTTGCCAGAGATAACGTCGATGAAACTCTGTTGCGGACGGCCACCAGGTGAAAAACTCGTATGCAATTATTCCGACGATGCCGATCAGCCCGAATGAGACTAACAACGATCCGAGCAAGCGTGTGGTACGCTCCCCAATTCTGTTTTGGATTAAGGCAGCAAGCGGAAGCAGCACGACCAGCCATGAAAGATGGCAAGCCACCAGCGCCAAGAGTGGCGGACCGCAACCCCACGGGCCGCAAATGCCATGGCCCCAATCCGCTTTGACTTGACCGATCGAAAGCGTTGCCAGGAAAACGAGTCCCCACACCACGATCCCTGCGATAATCCTTAAGCCCGAAAGCGACATGGAAATCCCAATTTCGATTCAAACAAAGTGACGTGATGAATCAATTTCTCTGGCCTTGATTCCAGTTGATCAAACCGACCATCAACTGACACCTGACAGAAGACCGTCTCTCAATTCTTTTTCATTTCAATTTGATGTGTTTGCTGAGGGATCGGTGCTTCCAGATGAAAGAGTGTCTGATAGAGCTTCCTCTGAAGTCACTTCTGATGAGTTTTCAAATTCTTCCTTTGAAGAGGACTCATTGGGAGTCATCGTCGCATCCAAAGCACCTGGGCACACCGTACCCTCACAGTGATCTGCTTCAGCGGCGACGGACGTTGAGCAACCAGAATTCGAGCAGCCGGTCGTCAACCCGCACGAATTGGAACCTGTTGATACCCCAACAACAGAGGGACAGACATGTTGGGCAACGGGTTCGTCGATCCACGGAGCCGCGTATTCTGCGATTTCCGGAAAGGTGGCCAATGCTGCGAATCCGCCAAACAATAACAGCACCGGCGTGTAAAACATGGCTGTTAAGGTCTGATGATTTTCGCAGCCTCCAGCACAACTCATCGATTTTGATTCGAGAGCCGACCTGCTGCTTTGATTCGGTTCATTAAGGTCAGGCATGACAGGAAGTTCCGACATAAAAGGTTGTCCTTTTCTGGATCGCGATCAGGAAAACACAAGCAAGTCGCGGCGAGACATAGCCAATACGGGAAATGCTCGCGAGACCCATTTACCAGCCGAGCCGCGAATGATTCATTCATCACTTTTTCGAACACGTAACTTTTCGAACACGAAACTGAGCGAAAAAGAATAAGACTCAATCTCATTACATTCTGATGCCTTTACCCTGACTTTCGTTACGGAATAAATCTCGAAAACAACGACGAATCTGGAACGGCAACAATCCCAGCTCGTATTGTTCGTTAGCCCGAGGCGCAACTTTTGAAGTTGCGCTCTTTGGTGTTTCCAGAACGGATTTCGCACAAGAATAAGCGAATTTAATCTGAATTTAACACAAAGACGCGAAGGCTCAGAGACGCAAGGGAAAGAGGCCAAGGAGGTTCGACCTCAGACCAAAGTAGCCGTCACCGCTCCGCTTGATGAGCATTGTTCGAGAACCAGGCGAATACCAAACAGCATGTTCTCAAGACAGAGATTTGAGTAATGGATTTGTTCCAAAGCGAAGGCAACGATTGAATCATTTCCGACACATGCTCATCACGCGGAGCGATGATGGCTACTTTGGAAGAAATCTCAGGCGTTACCGACTTTTGAATTCTTTGCGCCTTAGCGCCGTTGCGTTGAATTCTTGATTTCACCCCAAAAATCGAAAATGCGCAACTTCACAACTTGCGCGTCCGGCTCACGATTTAAGCACTGCTTGACGGTCTTACAACATGCAGTACGAGGCGAAACAACGAGCGTCGATTTCAATCACTGCTTCTTCGATGACTCCGAAGCAGTGGCACATCGAGTTGAAGTCCAAGTGTTACGGGCGAACTTCGGGTGCGAAATCGCTGCCGGGTGAATTTCCTGCCGGCCGGTGGCGTTCGATGTATGCCTGAGCTCGTTCGCGTTGTCGCGGCGACAGACGAGGTTGGCGAAGAACGAGCGCCATCTGGAAACAGATCACAGCGGAACGTCGGTCCCCGCGCAGGTCGTACATTCTTCCCAGATTGTACTGGACCCAGGCATTTTCGGGACACTTTTGGATTGATTGGTCGAAGTCCTCAAGGGCGTCGTTCCATCTCTCTAAACCCGCTTTTGCCAGGGCGCGTCCGTTGAGCGCATAAGCCACGAACGATTCCTCTTGTTCTTCATCATTCGTTGCCAGTTCGATCGCACGATCAAGATCTTGAATTGCCTCTTCGTATTCCCCAAGTTCGACCCTCACCTGCCCCCGACCACTGTAAGCAGCCAGGCGATCGGAATCTCTTTGCAGGACTTGAGAAAAATCGTCGCCCGCTTCGACCCAGTTTTCCAGATACCATTTTCCACCGGCTCGAATCATCAGACCGTCCACGGAATCCCCATCAATCTGTAATGCCGCTTCGGCCTTTTCGATCACTTGATGGTAATTCTCACGATGCTGAGCAACGCCCGCCTCGCTAAATAATTGTTGCAGTTGAATTTGCTCTGCGGATTCCGGTTGAAGTTGAATTGCTTCAGCAAAATCTTTTTCCGCTTCTTCGGGACAGTCTTTGTAAAGCCAGACGGTTCCCCTTCCGATCAGCGCCGGAACGGATGGATTGAGCTCGACCAGTCGGTCGAAGTCTGCGATCGCTTTGTCATATTGCTCGGTGATAATGAACGAACGGGCGCGGAGCGCAAGCACGATTTCGTTTTCGGGTTCGCTTTTGAGAATCGCGTCGAAGTCGAGGATCGCATCGGAAATTCGCGACATTCGACCCAAAAGCATTCCGCGTTCAAGATGTGCCACCACGAGTTCCGGATCGATGTCCAGGGCTTTTGCGAACGCATTCAGGGCTTCATCGAATTCTTCGCGGTTGACATGGCACGATGCTAAGTTTTTCCAGGCAGTCGCAAATCCAGGAATCAGTTCGACCGTCTTTCGATAATCATCCAATGCCTCCTGGTTTCGCTTTAACATGGCCAGAAGATTGGCTCGATGAAACCACGGCAACGCCCATTCTGGAGAAAGAGAAATCGCCTGCGAATAGGACTCCTCAGCCAGGTTCCAGAATTCTTCGCCGTCATTTTCGAAAAGCAGGCCGCGAAGATCGTGTGCGCGGGCATGATTTGGATCGATCTCAAGGGCAGATTCAACGTCCTCAAGTGCTTCCTGAAACTGCTGTCGTGTCAACCAGATCGATGCTCGTTCACATAACAAACTGGGGCTTTTCAAGCCAAGTTCAAACGCACGAGCGTAATCTGGTAACGCATCATCAAACTGGTCCAATTGAAAATAGGCGGTAGCGCGAAGTCCCCACCCGCCGGGGCCATCCGGCACCAGACTGATGATCTTGTCGGCGACTTCGATCACCAGCGCCAGCTTTCCTTCAGCCAGTAACACCTGTCCCCGATTGAACAAACAATCGATGTGCTCGGGCTGGAGACTTAAAACCTCATTAAAATCGGACATGGCCGATTCATGGTGCTGCTGTTCCATGCGAACACGCCCCCGTCGCAGGTAAAACTCGGCAACTAAAGAATCAGGTGAGCTATCGGAACACTCAATGCAACGGGTCAAATCATTTTCGGCATCAGCCCATCGAGACTCAGTCGCGTTAAGTGAACCTCGGTGAAAATAGGCTGAGACGCATTGAGGGTCGTATTCAATTGCGCGATCGAACCACTTTCGTGCGCCAATGGAGTCACCACTAATCCAGCTGAGGCGACCTCGTGCCACATCAAAGACCGGTGATTCGGCACCTGCCCGTTCGGCCGTCTCCAGAACCTTTTTTGCAGCGGCGATTTGATTGAATTCAAACAACGTTTCGATCGCAGCCGCCCTGTTCTTGACGTTCATGGGATTGACATTAATGGCGTGTTGGGCCGCTTCGATTCCGACTTCATCGCGCCCCATTTTCAATTGATTCCATGCGTGTCGCAGATAGGCCCAGGCTCGTCCCTGGTGGTCCATGTCTGTAGGACTCGTCGCCACGTACAGCGCATCTTCGGATGCTTGCTGAAATGAGCCAGAATCAGAGAAAAGCGCTGAACGGAGCATTCTCGCGAGATTATTGTCAGGAGCAACGTCCAAAAATGCCGTGTACTGCGCGACGCCCCACGAGGATCCCAAGTCGATTTCCTTCGGCTTTTCTGCAAACGCCGAAAGGGCCTTGAAGAGTGACTCGTGTGTCTCTGCCCCCTCAAGGGCCTTCGATTGTGACAAACCAGCGAACGGGGCGCGCCAATACTCGGCCCACTCAGGCGATTGATAACCGAAAACGGCAAACATGCTGAAGGCGGAAATCCCTTTGCTGAAATTCGGGCGAGGAAGTCGTCGAATCGTCTCAAGCAGTTGATGAAGGACATCCTCCGGAAGGAAAGATGGCTCCTGATAGATATCAATCAGAATTCGCTGCTCGGAACAGTACGCGATGTCGAGTCGCAAATAATATTGTGTGGAAAGAGGACCTTTAGGCTTCTGGGTACTCAAAAGAAAGCGAGCCGTTCTCGCGTGAACTTCAATTTCAGTCGCCGCATTGGGGTCAACAAGATCGGCCGGTTGCCCGAAACGAATTTCGTATTCGAACCAGTCCCCATCAAGAGCCCTGATGGGGCGCTGGGGAATCAACTTCGCCCCCTTGAATCGAATTTGCAGATCGGGATTATTCTCAATCAATGCCCGTAATTCGAGATCGCGCCGCAAAAACTGCTGTGCTTTGAAACGATATCGAGATTGACCAATCCATTGATCCAGACTGCGACCGATTGATTGCAATCTCCGCATCCCCCGTTTCACAGGCTCTACGATAAATCGACTTGAGAACGATGCCGATGTCGCACCATTTTTTTCGGCAGACGGAGTTGTCTCCACTCCAAATTCTGCTGCGCATTTTTTACAAAGCGGAATAACAAGGTTCCGCTCAGTCCCTGAATAAGGACCGAGTAATTCGATATCGACCCAGAGTTCAGCGGGGTCCGAGGCATCGTTGGCACAGGATGGATATCGGTGAAGTGGACTGAATCGTTCCTCGCGCGGAATTTCTGACCCGATGACATGCGGAGCCATTCCAGGCACCGTCACCTCGCCTCCGCCGTGATGGGGACTCCCCTCTCCATTCGAACTCGTCATATTTGAATTCTTTAAACCTTCTCGCGCCTCGCGCTCGTCATTTTTTTCGATTTCATCTTACGCATCGGAAAGTGCGCCTCATAGAGAAAATCGGGAAAATGAATTGCTCCGGGTCCTGACCCGACTCAGTAAAATCGGCAGCCTGCTCCATCGTGACTCTTTCTCCCAATTGTTATCATTCGCAAATGTCCAGAATAATTATAGGCGCTCTGAATTGCCTTCCCGCTCCGCGCGGGAATTCTTCAGAAAAAATACAACGCGCAGACGACTAACCTATTCGAAACCCATCATTCGACGCGCATGAAAAAAAATGGAAATATTGCCTGCTATTGATCTTCGGGGTGGTTGCTGTGTTCGCCTGCGACAGGGGGACTACGCTCAGGAAACCGTTTTTGGTGAGAATCCTACGGAAATGGCCCTTCGCTGGGAACGAGAAGGGGGAACCAGGCTGCATCTGGTTGATCTGGATGGCGCAAAAGCAGGCCGACCAGTGAACGTCGATGCCATAAAGGGGATTGTCAATGCGGTCAAGATTCCCTGCGAACTGGGTGGTGGACTTCGTGACGAAGCAACGATCCAGGAAATGCTGGATGTCATCGGAATCGACCGAGCGATCATAGGAACTCAGGCGCTAAAGCAGCCTGAATGGTTTCGAGCGATGGCCAAACGGTTTCCCGGTCGAATCGCGCTGGGTCTGGATGCCCGTAACGGCATGGTCGCCACGGCGGGCTGGCTGGACGTGTCGCAAACGTCCGCCTTCGAACTGGCCCGCCAGTTTGCCGATCTCGATCTGGCGGCAGTGATTTACACGAATATCGCGAACGACGGAATGATGCAGGGTGTCGACGAGGACACCATACAGGATATGTTACGCTTGGCCGAACTGGGTTTGCCGGTCATCGCTTCAGGAGGGGTGACGACCTTAGCGGACATTGAACGTTTAACAGCAGCCTCACGTCTGCAACCAAAGTTAATCGGCGCAATCGTCGGACGAGCTATCTACGAAGGAACAATCAAGGTTGCTGACGCAGTAAGGATCGCCAGCTGAATCACGATTTTGATTTGGAATTCACGTAACCCAGCCAGAAGCCATTCGGCGCGGCATTTTTGGTTGAATTGCTCATTGCATGTTTAAGTGGGGATTCCGAGGGTGCATGGGCGGGCTTGGTTTACCACGTCCGCGTCGTTCATCTGTTGCTGTCCGAAGTGTCGGGATATGGCAATGAAAGTCGCTGCATAGTCGTTTGAGAAGATGCTCGTCTGCGAATGAGGGGTTGTCACGATAATAGGCTGGCAGGTTCAGCTTGTAGATATGCCCTGCTTCGGCGGCACGATGCGCGTCGACTCGTTCCATGCGGGTCGGATAAAAACCACGGCGTTTATACATTTCGGCGGCTGGTTTGTTTTCGACTTTGCCGGCCCCTTTCATGACGTCGTATTCCGGAGCGGTATTCAGCACGACTCGATTCGCTCCACCCTTCCACGCCATGGCATTGAGATGATTGAACAGCAGGTTGCCAAACTTTCTTCCCTGCATGGCCGTGATGATCCCGGCAAAGACGATTCGCGTGACCCCTTCACCGTCATTATTCCGGTCGAGTGCTCCGAAACCGATGGGGAGATCGTCCAGGTACATCACGTACTTTTCCAAGCTGGCAAAATATCGGCGTGAATCCCAGCGTGAATCGGCCAAGGGCCACCAGCCACTCGCGCTGGCGATCGCGTTATACAAAGAATGGAATTGCCGGATGCTCAAGACGGCCGGCCTGGTCGTATCGGGATCTGTTCTGGTTGCGCCGTTTTCACCCTCGATTTCGATCGGAATCAAAGATGTCCGCGCAATGGTGCGTCTTGAGGGAAAGAAGTTGCGCGGTCGGGGTTTGTTGGTCTTTCGCTCGGTATGATCAAATGGCCGCTGAGTCTGTTGATAATGATGGATCGTAATATCAGCGGGTCGTCCGATATCGCGGTATCGCAAGCAGGCAGAATTTTCGTCCGATACCCGATTGATCAAATGGTGAACTCGCCCCTTGTCATCGATAAAGATCTTGGGACGTACTTTGCCCTGCGGCAGATCCGGTTGTTTGTCGGTCTGATCAGACATGGGTCATCAATCAACTTGCGAATCAGCCATCTGACGAACGTTATTGGAACAGGATCTGGCGGAAAACATTAAATTTGTACCCCGGCCCATCAGGCTCGACCGCAAAATACGTCCGGCGGATTTGCTTGACAGTGCGGTTGCGGTACTCAAGCTCAAGATGAGCCAGCTTGTCTTCTGTCTGTTTAGGATAGAAGTGAAAGATGACAGTGGCGGCGTTGACTGTGACGTTCGCTTTACCAAACAACTGGACATCGGCAGAACGGCGTTCACCTCCTTGCCATGTCATGTAAAGCCGTGCTTCGGCTGAGCCGGTGTTGATGTAACGGACGTCCGGGATCGGGTTTGACAAATTCTTGAGATAGGCGAGTCGACCGTCCTGCAAAAGCGCCCCTAACTCGATCCCAAAAAAATCAAGCTGTTTGGCGTATTCTTCCTGCGAGGATCGCTCGCCAAATTTCACGAACCAGCGTTGTTCACGGGGGAAGCCGCCGGTTCCGGTACCGAAACCGAGTGCCCTGCGGCCGGTCCCCTTGGCGCTTCCGATTTTCCCTGTGTTCTGAATTCCGGTATCAAATTGCTGTTGGACCTGCTGCGTTCCGGCTTCCGACATTTCGACGACTGCTTCGACCGCCTCGGCAATTTCCACTTGATCGGCAACCGATTCGGCAGGGACAGCGTCACGCGCCTCAGGCTCGGGTGAATCGACGCGCAATGTTTCGTCGGGCGAGCCATCTTCAAAACCACCAGGCAACTCGACAAGTTCGACGGGAACTGCGTCTGGCGGTTTTGGCAGTCGGGTCGTAAGCCAGACCGTGACGACAGCTCCGCATGTCAGCAGAAGTGCGACAAATAATGAGATGGTCCAGGAACTGACCAGGTCATACAGAGTCTCACGCATAACGGGAGTGACTACCCGAAGTGGTTTGGTCGACATGCGGCCTTCTTGTTGATTTCAAGCGTAAAACTATCGTAGGGCAAAGCAATCGTCCTATTTATTGCTTTGCTTCAGCGAGGTTCTGTCATCCCGTTCGTCGTATGGTCGATTTTTCATGTACCAGTCATTCCACCGCTTCTTCGATTCGGTCTTCCATTTATCAAGCGCCGCTTTTCGTTCGTCAGTCGGTGTTTCATCTGTGAGGCCCATCTGGGCGTCGTCGAGTGGATCAATCGGCAATCCGCAGCCGTCGGGTCGACGCGTGAGG
>JBAXBD010000064.1:0-15511 GCA_037142165.1 Schlesneria sp.
TTCTTCGGTTTTGAATATCCATCCGACTTTTTGATTGGCGGTGGCGGAGTCGATCGATCTGAAAGCTTTTCGACCACAACTTTTGCGACGGGAACAGGCCGTGCGACCGGGGGCGCCGGTCGAGAGGTTGCTGAATCATTCGACCTGGAGCCGTAAACACTTGAGTGAGCTTTTCGCCAGTTTATGTCGGCATTTTCGTCGATCCAATGGAAAAGCGCTTTCTCAATCGCGGCAGCGTTTTCGAACCGATCAGCAGGCTTTTTCTCCATCATTTTTCGGATAATCACGGCCAGGGTTATCGGCAAATCGACTCGTAACGATTCGACGGCCGGCGGCGTTTTCACTTGATGCGCCAGCAAACGTTGCGCAAGCGTTCCTTCCGTGAATGGCGGCTTCCCTGTGACCATGAAATAAAGCGTACATCCCAGGCTATACAGATCAGCTCGTGAATCGACACTATGGCTGTCGATGGCCTGTTCAGGGGCCAAATAATCGGCAGTTCCCAGGACCTTTTCGTCGTGTCGCAGGGTCAGGGCCTGATTTCCTTCGTCAACTCGAAAGAACCTGGCCAGTCCCAAGTCCAGAATCTTGACGACACCATTCCGATCGACCAACAGATTGCCAGGCTTAATGTCCCTGTGAACCATTCCGTTTTCGTGAGCGTGTTGCAACCCCAAAGCAGCTTGCCGGGCATATTCAGCCGCATCCAGGATGGAAGCGAGTCCATTCTCGGAGACAAGTTCCTGCAGGCTTTCCCCTTCAACGTACTCCATCACCAGAAAATGGATTTGACGATTCCCGTCCTCCTGATGATCCACGTCATACGCTCGAACGATATTGGGGTGATCGAGCGATGCGGCGGCCTGAGCTTCGCGATGAAAACGCTCAAGGTAAGATGAATCATCCACACGCTTGGCAGGCAACACTTTCAGCGCACAATGACGACGCATCAAGAGGTGTTCTGCCAGATAGACAGAGCTCATGCCACCCTTACCAAGCAGCGACAGAAGCTTGTATTTTCCAAGAAAATAGCCGCGATGCTTTCCTTGCAACAGCTTTTCTGCCTGCCATTTTGTGACAAGTTTTGAGGCAATCAAGTGGTCTGATATTTGTTCTGCAGTTGTCCATCCCGTCACCGGCGGTGCAGATTGGTTTAAGACTTGCAGCAGCCGATCGGACTCGACCAGACCACTTTTTCGAAGCACTGCGATGAAGTTCTCGACGCTAAGCGGCATGGACATCTCGTAGTATTCGGCAAAAAAATCGAAAATCGACTCACTGAGACGCAGTAATCGCTACGTTTGGATGTAAATTGATCGACTTCGACAGAAACCGAAGACCAGATTTGAACGAATCGAGAAACGTGACCGTTACCAAATGAGGTTGCCAAAGCAGGAACTCAGGACAATTTGATGAATCTGTTGAATTTCTCTCCAAGTTTCGTGTCTTTAGAGATATTAACAGGCGGCATGTCTGATTTCTACCACAATCTATTTCAACGGCGATTTGCACCAGGAATCTTCGTTGAACAGAGTTTTTCCGAAGAAATCATCAATGACCATTGAAGCCATTCAATTTCTGCAGCACCAAAACGAACTGAAGGCGTCCCAAGTATCACCTGAGACGCCTTCAGCAGCAATCGACAAGAGCGGGCCAACGCCTGCCGACAGCGAAAAACTAAAAAAGCATTAATCATGCCAATCTGAATGGAAATCAAAGAGAATCGAAATCGGCCTAGATTTACCGGGTTTTCTCGTAATTCCCAGCTGCAGTCGCCCGTATAGACTTTCGCCAATGTGTATTAACTTGGGTCAACTGTCTTGAATTGACGTACGATTCAATAAATGACGCGTTCTGCATCGACACGCGGTATCGTCTTTTAATTTGGATTACGAATCTGCGGGTAACTCCTTGCCTTGTGGTTGTGAATTGACACCAAGTCGCTCGTCGATCCAGGCGGGATCAACAAATCGACGAAGTAACCAGCGGAATGTGTATTCGATACGTGATTCTATTCTCGTGACATCAGAATCTTGATGTTGGGTGTCTTGTTGAAGTCTCTGGAGATTTGCGGATTCGATGCCGACGCCCGGAATAACGGGCTCCAAATCATCTGACCAAACAAATCCATCGAGCTCGAGCCGTGAAGGCCAATTTTCCTTTAACGCGATGAAATTCACTCGATCTTGAATCCGGCGTCCCCAGACAATCCCAAAGGCGTCGAAGAAATCGAACCACAATCGGTCGAAGCGGTTTTGCGCGACCGGGCGAGACGATTTCCACATCATGAAGATGGCCAATACGTTTAAAAACGTAGACCAAAAGCGAACTGTTTCTCGGTTTTTAAGCCAGGCCGGGGAACCAGACCAACTTGAGACGACGATTGCCAGGATCGCCGTACCATAGATAAGTGCCGAGATTGTAAATCGGGTTCCCAGATAATTTCCGACGCCCATCACAAGAATCAGTGTAAAAGCAGCGACCTGCGGAGTTTCCAGATGCAGCCCACGTAGCTCGGACGACTGGAGTCTTAATGCGATCAAAGGCCAACCCAAAGCCAGCAGCATGGGAAATAAGATAAACCACGCCCAGACGCGAATGCCGGGGCGTCTAGATCCTAAAACTGCCATCGGCGGACAGAGCGCAAGAACCGAGGCGGCATACCATACATGGTCTGCGACTGCCGTGGACATCAAATTTGCGCAAAGGTCTGCAAACCACACCGTCGCCCAAATCATGGTCGCGAAAACGCTCCAGATCCAGGCGGTCATTAATGTCGTATGTCTCAGGGCGTTTCGGCCCCGGACCATAATACACCCAACGCCAACGATTCCCACAGACACAATCAGATGCCAGAAGTGGCTCAATCCTTACTCACTTTGAAAACTTGACAACGAAATTGATTGCCAATCAGTTTAACGAGTCAGCCTCAGCCCGCAGAGTCACTGCAATTGGTACGTTGAACCGAGATGTCAGTGTGGCAAAAAAAAGAAACCTGATTATTTCAGACCAACAGGCAGTTAACGCCGAAAACACTGGCGTGACGCGAATAGCTCCCTCGAATTGAGGCGTCCACCAAACGTGGTGTTTGGATCGGTATCACCTCAGTTCAACACGTTCCCTCGGCCCCATGATGTACCTGGAGAATGCAATGAAGTTTGTTTGGATTTCCGCCGCTCTGGCCGCCTTTGCCAGCCTGAACAGTGCCCAAGCCGGTCTGTTCCACCACCACAGCAGCTGTAATAGCTGCGCCCCAAGCTGTGCCGCTCCAGCTGGATGCGTTTCAGCCGCTCCGACATGTGCTGCTCCTGCTTGTGCTCCTGCTGCAACCTGTGCTCCTACGTGTGCTGTTCCTGCAGTGACCTGTGCTCCAGTTGCAACCAGCTGTGCTCCTGTTTCCAGCTGCAACAGCTGCTGCAAGCCACGTTGCCACAAGATCCGCTTGCCAAAGCTCTGCATGCCTAAGATCCGCCTCTGCAAGCCACGTTGCTGTGGTTCGGTCTGCGGTTCGTCATGTGCTCCTAGCTGTGCCGCTCCTGTTTCGACCTGTGCTCCAACCTGTGCAGCTCCAGCCACGACCTGTGCTCCTAGCTGTGCCGCTCCTGTTGGCTGCACCAACTGATTGTTAAACGGAGTCGGCAGTCTCAGGCAAGTTTGCTGAAATTGTCGATGACGGTTAAACGAGATAATTCGAGGGGAGCCGACGGCTCCCCTCGATTCGTTTATTTCCACACCGACGCTACTCATTACCGTGCGATGCGGAATCGCCCTTGGACTTCCTTGTCGAAAGATATTCGACCAGGTCACGGATTTCGAACTTTGTCAGCTTCTTCACCACGTCTTCTGGCATCCCCGATTTTCCGACCGTTCGTTCTTCGATGTCGGATTTTTTGACCGTGACTAACCGTCCATCGGAAAGTTGCAGGCGCAATTGCTCATCGTCATCGTTCTTAACGATGCCCGCATGGATTTTGCCATCTGCCATCGCGAGTATTACGGTTTCGAATCCTTTCGCGATCTGTTTATTCGGGTCAACGATCGATTCCAGCAGGTACTCGCGGGTCTTGTCGAGACCAATCCGCGACAGATCAGGTCCGACATCTCCACCCGATTTATCAATCTTGTGACATCGGCGACACGAGGCATCCACACGTCCAAAGAAGATTTCGCGGCCAAGTTCGGCATTGCCGCCGACCAGGGTTTCGCGATAGTCCCTCAGATGATCTTTGGCAGAACGTTTATTATTAAACTCTTTGATCTTCTGGAGTAACTTGGGAGTCCCCCGCCGCGTGGCGGCATCAATGAGATCAAGATGCAGGGCAGGCGGAAGATTTCCCTTCAATAATTTATCGAACCAACCATCGAGCACGGCGTCCGCATCGTCTCGCTTCATGGCGGCCAATGTTGAGATTGCAAATTGCTGCTCAGGAATTGAGTTGCCCGTCATTGTTTCAGCCAACGATTTGACTCCTCGTACCGGATCGATTCTTGCCAGGATTTTTCGCGCCTCACTGCGAACGGTGGGCTCGGTATCTTTCAGAGCAAAATCAATCGATTTCGCCAAGCCGGGGCTTTTCAAGGCTTGAAGCCCCGTGAGCGCGATGACACGCAATGAAGGATCAGAGTTTTCGACATCTTTAAGAATTTCGGTCAGGAACGGCTGGGCCTCAACGATGCCATGTTTTGTAGCCAATTTCGCAGTGGCAGCGCGAATGACTGGTGCTGAAGCGAAAAGCGATTCGATCCATGGACGGACCAAATTAGCGATATCGACCTGACGAGGTCCAAGTGGTCGATATTCGCCTGTCACTCGATCTAAAGGTCCTGGAGCATTCCATTCGTCCAATAGGGCAAGCGCTTCTACACGGAGACTGGTCCCGGCCAATGGATTTCCGGCAAATGAAACAACAGCCTCGGCGTTGTCTTTGGTTCCGATTCGATAATTGGCGTTAATGGCACGTCGCAACACGGGGTCTGCAAGCCCCGAGTTTTCAATCAGTCTCGCGAGCCCGGGAAGTGCCTGGGAAACCGGCAAGTCATGGATCGCACGGGCTGCTTCGGCAAGGACCAATGGGTCAGAATCATTCAGGAAAACTTCCAGCCCAGGATGCGCCAGTCGACGAAGCGCTACCACAGCCCCAATACGGATTGCCGTGTTTTGTGTTCGGACTGTTGCAATCAGTTCTTCAGGTAGAGCTGCCCCGACAAGTCCCATTGTCAGTCCATGACGCAGCGTCTGGTCAGCATCTGCATTTTCCGCAAGGGCTTCCAAAAGAGGGGGATATGCAGGTCGATACTTGAGCTTGCCGACAGCAATTGCTGCCAACGAGCGAACTCGAACATCTTGATCTTTCACCAGTTTCATCAGGCCTGGACCCGCTTCTTGAATCGCCGCATCGCCGCAGACGCGAGCAATTTGAGCGCGGACTTCAGGATTCGGATCTTGCATCAGATCAAGCAAGGGATTAATGACGGCCGAGTCCTGGCGTCCTAATTGACCAAGTCCCCATATTCCGTGCAGACGAGCGAAAAGGTTCTCGCCGTTTGTTGCCACCTCGGTCAATTCTTTGACGGCATTTTGCTTCGCCAGACCGAGTTGCGCTCGCAAGCGTATCCGATAGTCAACGTGAGCGAGTAGTTTGACGAGTTGGTCGATTGATCGATCTTCAAAACCCTCTTTCAGTAATGATTGAACTTCGTTGACCAAGTTTGATTTGCCAAACCGTTCGTCCTGAAACCGATAGATTCGACCTTTTCCGGTTCCATCCCATCCATCGACCCAGTCCGAAACATAAACCGATCCATCCGGACCAAAGTCAACATCAGTTGCCAGGATCGACCAGATAAATTCTTCAGCGTTGACGAGCTCAAATGAAGCCCCTTTTGGAATCAGTGAAAATGTGCGAATTCCGCTATTTGAGGCCTGTCCTCGAAAATCCGCGAGAAAAAAATGCCCGCGATATTTTTCATCCAGCCCCGTCCCAGGGTAATACGCCAGGCCCGATGGTCCGTGGGCAAAATGAGCGATCGGCGGGACAATATAGGCAGCCTGACCCGCATGCGGAGTGTGCCAGAGCTTTTCGCGATTCCAGGGGCCGCGATCCTCAAGATATTGATAATACATTCGCCAGCCGGTATCCGAACCTTCCATCAGATAGGTCCACCTCGCCTGATCGCCGCTGTCCGAATTGTTGTCACCTGTGAACAGGTTTCCAAATTCGTCAAACGCGAGTTCTTGAGGATTACGAAGTCCGCTGCAATAGACTTCCAGTTTGGAACCGTCTGGTTCACAGCGAAAGACAGCCCCTTGATCAGGTTGAACAAGACGGGTCTTATCCTTCAGTTCGACATTGTAGCCACGATCTCCGATGCTGAAGTAAATTCGCCCGTCGGGGCCAAGCACCAGCCCGTGCAGATCATGCCCACGAAAAGCAACGCGAACTCCGAATCCTTCGTAAAGCGCTGTACGTTCCTCCGCGACACCATCTCCGTCTGCATCCTTCAGATGCCATAATTTCGGGATACACGTGTAGAAGAGCCCACCATTGATTGCCAGCAAACCTGCGCCAGTTCCATCCTCAATCGCATTGAATCCATCTGCAAACACAGTTGTTTCGTCTGCCTGGCCGTCTCCGTCGGCATCGACAAGTCGCCGAATTCGGTCATGTTCGATCGAATATTGTTGTACTTCGTTCTTGAGATACTTTTTGAACATCGTCACTCGATCGGCCACAGTTCTCGCGGCGAGATCGTCAAGCAACCAATTCATATGGCTTCGGTTATCCTCGACCCCTTTTGACTGGCGAAATGTCTCTGCCACGTACATTCGTCCCTCGTCGTCAAAACAAAAGGCAACGGGGTTGGCGACCATCGGTTCTGCGGCAAACAATTGTGCTTTCATTCCACCAGGGAGCTGAAACCGATGAATCGCCAATTCGGCTTCTTCCGACTTCTCAGCAACCATCGGAACGTATGGCTCCTCTGCATTTGTCGCAACAACAGAGAGAAAAAACAGAATGGGGGCAATAAATGGAATGCGTTGAGTTTTCATCAGATAGAGAATTCTTTCAGGATTGCTCGTAACATTTACCGGACATATGGCATCAATTATTACGTGACGGAGAATGGTCCACCAGCAAAAGTTTTTCATTCAGACTGCCGTACGTACTAAATTGCGCGACATCAATTGGACAGATGGGTGAACTTCAAACGATGTCCAATCAGGCATTCTTTGAAAAACAGTGAAAAATCACGGCATTTCATTAAGTTTCTCTCAAGAAATCGCGTACTAAATCTGAAAATTCCGGGAAAAGGCCGAACCCGGTGCAATAATTGCAATGTCAGTTGACTGCTGAGAAGGAATATCAGGGTTTAAATCAAGGAAGAAACAATGTTAGTTTTGACTCGCGGGGTAAAACAGAAGATCGAAATTGGCGAACGATGTGTGACCGTCACGGTTCTTGAGGTCAAGGGGGGGCGTGTTCGCCTCGGTATCGAAGCACCTGACGACATTTCCGTGCGACGACAAGAACTTGTTATCAACGCGCCGGCTCAAGTCGCAAACTCCGCAGCCAATTAATCTGCGAAGCCTTTTTGACTTTTATCTGAGTGTGGAGCATCGTTGATTCGTTGCGTCCAAGATTCATTTGAATCAGTCGGCAGCGGTGATCAGTGGTAAAAAATTTGCCAGCCGGACGTATCAGGAATCGCCGACTGGCAAACTTCGTCTCAATACTCGCGTGGCCAAACACTATTCTACGGTCACGCTCTTGGCAAGATTTCTTGGCCGGTCAACGTTACAACCACGCAGAATAGCAATCTGGTATGCGAGCAGTTGCAGTGGAATTGAAGTGACGAGCGGTTGCAGGTGCTCATCGACATCTGGAACGTAAATGACGTCATCTGCGAGATGAGCGATCTTGTCATCACCGTCACAAGCAATTGCGATTACGGGGCCTTTTCGCGCTTTAACTTCTTCGAGATTGCTCATCACTTTTGGGTAGATTTCGCAGCGCGGGGCAACAAAAACGCTAGGCGTGTTTTCGTCGACGAGAGCGATCGGCCCATGCTTCATCTCGGCGGCAGGATATCCTTCGGCGTGGATATAGCTGATTTCCTTGAGCTTTAACGCACCTTCCAGTGCCACAGGGAAGTTGTACAACCGGCCCAGGTAAAGGAAGTTTTCCGCCGTGTAATATTTGCGGGCGACTTCTTTCACCTTGTCAAAACACTTCAGCGTCTGGCGAATTTTATCGGGCATAGCACGAAGTTGGCTGATGATTCGCTTCCCTTCAGGGTGCGAAAGATGTCGCATACGCCCCAGAAGTAAAGCCAAAAGGGTCAACACTGTCACTTGTGAAGTAAAAGCTTTCGTCGATGCCACGCCGATTTCGGGACCGGCATGCAGGTAAATCCCACCGTCAGCTTCGCGCGCGATCGTTGATCCAACGGTATTACAGATCGCGAGCGTCGGGTGGCCCTTTCTTTTACATTCTCGCATCGCGGCCAGAGTGTCGGCCGTTTCCCCACTCTGCGTGATCGCAAAGATCATCGTTCGATCAGACATCGGTGGATTGCGATAGCGAAGTTCGCTGGCATATTCGACTTCGACCGGAATTCTCGCAAATTCTTCGATCAGATATTCGCCGACAAGTCCCGCATGCCAACTTGTTCCGCAGGCGGTCAGAACGATTCGATCGATACGTCGCAAGGTCTGGGGGTCCATGTTCAACCCACCGAATTTGGCAGTTGCCTCATCATCATCCATCCGGCCTCGCAGCGCATTTTCAATCGTTTGAGGCTGCTCGAAGATCTCCTTCAGCATGTAATGCGAGTACTCACCCAAATCTGTGTCTTGAGTCGTTTGCTCAAGAGCCCGAATTGACATCGCCGGCTCGGTTCCATCCTGGCGTCTGAGGACAAACGAGTTGGCGGTGATCACTGCCGTTTCATGGTCGTTGAGATAAACAATCTCTTCTGTATTTCCGACCAGCGGACTGGCATCACTGGCGAGAAAGTATTCGCCTCGGCCGATGCCGACGACCAGCGGGCTTCCCAATCGGGTCGCGACAAGTAGTCCAGGGAGATCGCGAAAAAGAACCGCCAGCCCGTAAGTCCCTTTGATTTGCTTGATCGCTGATTCTACCGCTCGCACATATGTTTGCTGATCACCGGGATCGGCGCCCAGTTTGACGGCTTCGTTCAATTGGTGCGCGACAAGATGTGCGGCGACCTCTGTGTCCGTGGCTGTGTGAAACGAATAGCCGAGTTCTCGTAGCCTGTCCCGCAAAATGGCGTAATTCTCGATCACACCGTTATGAACCAGAACCACCTCTCCATTCCCGCCCGTGTGAGGATGGGAATTGACATCGCTCGGCTCACCATGCGTCGCCCACCGCGTGTGACCAATCCCTGTCGACCCTTTGATCGGGTCTTGCTTGCACACTTCGGCCAGCTGCGATACCCGCCCCGTTTTTTTGCGAATTCCAATTTGATTGCCGTTTTGAAGGGCGATCCCGGCGCTATCATATCCGCGATATTCCAGACGGAATAATCCTTCGATAAGGTAACCATACGCTTGCTTCGGGCCAACGTATCCAACAATGCCGCACATCGGAAACTGCTCCAATCCAAATTATTCGCGAAAAATGGTAAGCTTCCCCCTACCAGAGCCGAATCGCATCATCGGCCCCTGTTTGAATGCGAAGACTCAATGAATCTGGTCGCATTTGATTTTCTGGTAAAGAAAATGAATACCGTGAATTCGTCCTTCCATGCCGTGCGGAAGTTGTAGCAGAACTTGTTCAGTCTGTTGAGATCTGGTCGTCGTCATCGCTCGCGATATGTCAGCGACGATCTGACGTTGATGTTAAGGCCGCTTAACAATTGTTATCAAGGCTTGTCAAAACGGCGCAAAGAAATCCGTACGTTTTGCGTTCAAATTGCCGAATCGGCCAAGACCATGGCCAGTAATCTGTCAAAAAATCCGATTCCCGTGGGATGGAGCGATCGAAACCGTTAGGACGATTATTCAAATCAGGCGGTCACATGAAGGCTCGATATTTCCTGTGGCATCCATCAGTTTTCTGTTGATTTCGGGTTTCGATTCAAGGCAATTGAGTCAAATAAGCTTGGCCCAATTCCATTATCGGTCGTTAGAACTGGCGGTCAGTCGCTTCTGGTACGTCGATTGCCGACGAAATGTAGTCGCCGCTTGATTCCCATAACATTTGCAACGCAACGACGGAGTTCCGCCGCATGGCTTCCCCGCTCAACTGGATGTCAGATCTCGTCGATCACGTTTCCGCCAGTATTCAACCGCATGATGATCTTGCTCCATTGGGCTGCCATTTTCAGCAATTTAATGGCGTCTGGGAAATCACATTATTTGCGTCACGGACGGAATTGATCGGTGGTCCCCAAGATGGCAAGCTGAAAAATTCTCATTTCAACGTCGACGTAAAACATTTGATGGATGCGTTTTCGACCATTGAATCGATTGCCTGGCAAGCTCATCGAATGGATCAGGACGACGAACTCGGACCGCACTTGGCGGTCGAAGGAACGATTGCTGACGAGCCTGTTTGGCTGAGAATAACATCAACAGCCCCCAGGCAATTCGGCCCAGGTCGATATTATTTCGTCAACACCCAGTCAATGAAAGACATCTGGTGAAGACCTTTCGCCGCTCGATTCAACGATCGGCCTGCCAAAGATCTTCGCCACAAGTCAAACATGTGATGGAGCTTGTGGCAACAGCAGGTGCCTCAAAGCCGGTTCCAGACTTGGGTAAAGAAACTGATACCCGGATTCACTTAACCGATTTGGCATGACCTTGGCGCTTGCCAGCAAAAGGTCATTCGCCATCTCGCCAAGTACGATCCGTGCGGCAAAACCCGGCATCGGAAATATCGTAGGTCGACCGATCACAGCCCCCAGTGTTTTCGTGAAGTCGTAATTTGTAACGGGACACGGGGCGGTCGCATTGACCGAACCTGACATCTTGTTGTGCGTAATGCAATGATTGATCGCACCGACGACGTCGTCGATCGCGATCCAGCTCCAATACTGGTTTCCGCTTCCTACGACCCCGCCGACCCCCATTTTGAAAGGAGGCAGCATCTTTGCGAGGGCTCCTCCTTTTTGACTCAGAACGACACCAGTTCGCAGATTGACAACGCGAATCCCTTTCGCTCGGGCAGGTTCGCACGCTGCCTCCCATTCGCGACAGACATCTGCAAGAAAACCCGTTCCCCCAGCAGATGTTTCATTCAGCAATTCACTGCCGCGATCACCATAAAACCCAATCGCCGAAGCACAGATCAATGTTTCAGGCGGGGTCTCCAGTTGCGTGATTGTTTCACACAAAAGCCTGGTCCCTTCGACGCGACTGCGACGGAGTTCGTTTTTTACGGTTGGATTCCAGCGTTTTCCTGCAATGTTCTCACCGGCGAGGTGAACGACTACTTGCGTCCCTTCGATTCTTCCCTTCGGCAACTGGTTGCGAGCCGGGTCCCAGACGATGTCGTGTGCCTCATGTGCCTTACCGCGAGTCAATCGATAGACATCGTGTCCCTGTTTCGTCAGAAAAGGGACCAACTCAGAACCGACCAGCCCTGTGGCTCCCGTTACCAATACCTTCATGGCCCAAAGTCCTCGGTAGGATCAGTCTCTCGACTGACGCTTTGTGTCTTGTCACCGTCAATGGAATGGAATCATCGTTTGCAACGATAACAGATTCTAGGCACGGCGTCGTAGCGAGCAAACCCACCGCAACTAAACCGTCGAAGTTATTGTTTTTTTGACATCGAAAGCGGAAAAAAATGGACTCTTTCATTTACCAATTTGTTTGCCACTGACTTCGGGGCAGGCGCAGCGACGGCAGTGAAGAAGGCAAAATAGTCCCATCAATCACTCGGCATCTTTCGGGATTTGAGGTACGCTTTGCCATGAGAATGGCTCTTTCGATAGCGTGAACGGTAAAAATGTCGGACGAAGAAATTTTTGAGGATGTTGCCTGTACCGTCTGTGCATGTGTCTGTGACGACTTGCGTGTCACAGTTCGCGACGGGCGAATCTCCGATTACCGGCCGTTTTGTTCCCGGATCGGGAATTGGTTTGACCAACAAAATTCCCAAACTTCAGTTCCTGCGACGCGATCTGGCATCGAAATCTCATTGAAAACCGCCATCAACGAGGCGGCAAACATCCTGCGCCATTCCAAATCACCGCTTTTTTATGGCCTTTCGCAAAGCAGTACTGAAGGCCAGCGTGCCGCTGTTGCACTGGCCGATCGCCTGGGTGCGACGATCGATACGACCGCGTCTGAAGGGCACGCGCCATCGATTATCGCGCTGCAACAGATCGGCGAATCAACATGTTCGCTCGGCGAAATTCGAAACCGAGCTGATCTCGTCATCTATTGGGGTTCAGACCCGATCCAGTGGCAGCCACGCCACCTGGATCGCTATTCCATGAAGGAGGGAACTTTGACGCCACGTGGTCGCGCTGACCGAACTCTGATCGTCGTCGATACCAAACGGACAGAAACGTCGAAACTGGCAGACATTGTTCTGGATATCGAGCCGCACCAGGATTACGAAGCCCTGTGGACTCTCCGTAGCTTGTTGAAAGGAATCGAACCGACGGAAGGTGCCCGCACTGGACTACCGCTTGAACAATTGAAGGATCTTGCCAGGCGGATGCGAAGTTGTCGCTGCGGTATCATTTTCTTCGGTTATGGGTTAGTGCTGCAGCCGATGGGCAATCACAATGTGGAAGCATTGCTTCAACTCGTAACAGACCTCAATCAGGAGACTCGATTTTATGCTCGGCGTATGCGTGTCGGCGGCGACGTATCGGGGGCCGACAGCGTGCTTTGCTGGCAAACTGGATACCCCTTCAGTGTCAATTTTGCACGAGGTTATCCGAGATACAATCCAAACGAATTTTCCGCGGCGGACATGCTCGAACGGGGCGAACCCGACGCTGTCGTCCTGATCGGATCGACACGTTTGGATCGATTTCCACCTGCGGCCATCAAACACCTCGAGCGAATCCCGACGATTCTGATTGAGCATCCGTTCGGAGTCGTCCCGTTCCAACCGAAACTCCGAATTACAACGGCCGTCTATGGCATTCACCGGCATGGAACAGCGTACCGTATGGACGAAGTCCCCGTCCCGCTTCGCCCGCTTCTCGGGTCGACCGACCCTAGCGACGGTGAAGTTCTCAGCCGAATCCACTCAGCATTGTGATTCTGGGTTCGGTCGTCTTTCGCAACTTGAATCGAATCGGTCGCAAAACTCATGTCGCCATGAGCTACTTTGTTTTCACAACCTTCGAACCCCACCCTTCGTATTCGCCGTCATGCTGTCGGGCGAGTTCGAAAAGCTCAAAAGTGATGCGATCTATCGTCTCTGCGTCAACGGAATCAACTCGAATCAGCCCAACCGCAAACGGAAATTCAGTCTCTTCGTCAGTCCGTTCGGGCCGACTGGCTGCTTCGTAGCCAAGTTCTGCGGCTGCTGTGATAAACGATTCTCGATCCGCTTCGGTGGCAAAATTCGCGAAATGGTCTACGGGTCGAGGCTCCGTCAGCGAGTCACCGGCATCGTACAAACGGGAAATCACGTGCTGATTGTGAATCTGCTGAAAATCTTCCGCCGATGGATAAAGAACGTCCAGATAATGCTGCCAATCCGCGTCGTCTGCATCATCAATCTCGAATTCATATTCCGGCGCAGTAATCATCGCCGCAGTCGCCGCCTCGCGAAATTGCGCGGCATCGCTCGTATAAAAGTAAAATTCACGCCGACCATCTGATGTGATCCTTCCAACATATTCCGCGTCACCCAGTTCGAGCGAATCGGTCAATACATCTTCGATCTCATTCAGCCTCATGTCCTCTTCTTCAGTCGGGAAACCTTCTCCGTCCGGATCCTTAACATGCACCCATAGCCAGGCCAACGTGGGTTTGTCTTCCATTGGTGCCACCTGGGCAATTCCAATATCCACCAGAATCACGGCTGGATTGTCGTCAACATAAGTGACGTAGATTTCCCAATGGTCTTCGGGAGAAGACGAATTCGACTCGATTTCGTTGGACATGGGATAACCTTTGTACCTCGCGATGGGTTGAACATAACTTTCGTGATTGTAACGGAATATTCTGACCAGCCCTATGCTTTCCCCGCAGTTTTGTGTGGATTCTTGCGCAACAAAGGGATCGGCCGAAGGTAATGTCAATGCATTGTGATCCAGGTGCACCAAAACAACCCAGTTCCATTTTTGGCAAATCACACGACAGACCCAATTTTCATGGCACTACTGACCGACGAATTTCAACCTCCTCGCCGTAACCCCTGAAAATCAGCGTGCGCATCGGTCTTTCCGAAAATTAGCATTCCCGGATAGAATCCGTTCGAGAATTTCGTGGCCATTCATCGGGTGACCGTGGAAGGGCTGTGAATTTCCCCTATCGGTTCAAGGATTGATCAGCATGCCGCGCCTGCGGAGTCGGGCGGAAGGGGACCAATGACGCACTTCTTTGAGAAACGTGATTTCTGGGGACATCGACAAAGCCTTTGGCTTGTCGTACTCATGGCATTTGTGACCCCCATCTGTTGCTGGTCTGTCGGACAGCTTCGGCTTGAAAACGATGTTCAGAAGTGGCTTCCCGACAATGACTCGGAATTGCGGGCACTCCATTGGGCTCACGAACAGTTTCCCGTCGAAGAACGAATTCTGCTGACGTGGGACGGAAGTTCAATCAACGACCCTCGTGTCGACAAGCTGGTCGAACAACTGGTCGGCAAGACCGACAGCCACGGAATCAAGCGAGGTGGGCTTCCACACGTTTCTTCCGTCATCGAACCACATCAGTCATTGCGCGTTATGCAGGAAAATGGCATCGAACCGCAGGAAGCCGCTCGTCGACTTGAGGGAACAATCCTTGGGGCTGGACCGCTTCGCTTGCGATTAACCGAAGCAGGTCGATCGGCACTTAAGAAAGCAAAACGCGAACTTCAGATCGCCATGCGAACCAGGTTCGAAACAGACTTGGTGATTCAGGACCCCGCTCCCGATTTATCACCATTGATTTCGATTCCTGCACCAGTTGAGGAAGGGGCCACGCCGAGCGATCCAAGCCCTCCTGCCCTCGTCTCAGTCGATGGCAAATTGCTTGAAAGTACGAATGTTGAGCACGATCTGCAGGTTTCCTGGAAAGGAATGCGCGTCGGCAGCGGGCATACTGCGGGCATTGTCAATTGGCTGAAGGAATACATCCCTCAACGGGGCGAAGGGAAGCCTCTTGTCGAAGAGGCATTTTTCGCAATTGGCTCTCCTGTCGCTCTGGCCATCGGAGTTTCCGAATCAGGGCTGGCGGACAAGGCCGAAACAATCGCTGCCATTCGGGCAAGTTGCAAACTTGCCGGGATTCCTCCCGAAGCGTTGCACATGTCGGGAAGCCTCGTCTCGGCTAACGAACTGAATGCCGAGATTGTGAAGG
>JBAXBD010000065.1:0-15451 GCA_037142165.1 Schlesneria sp.
CTCGTTCATTACAGTCATTTGGCGATTTATTGGAGATTCACGAAACATTCGGACATGGCTACGGCGCGGCGTTGATTCTGATCGCCGTTGCTGCCCTCGATCCGCTGAGATGGAAATGTCTTCCCTGGTTGATCTCAGGATCGTTGGGTTCGGGGATGATGGCAAACCTGCTGAAATTGACGATCCACCGATTTCGACCCCGTGATTTTGACCTCGCGAATGCAACCGTCTGGGACACGTTTCGCTCCAAGGGGACTGATTTTAAAGGAATGCAAAGCATGCCTTCAGCCCACACAGCGACAGCCGTGGGACTGGCCATCATGCTTTCGACAATTTACCCACGAGGTCGATGGTATTTTGCTGTGCTGGCGATCCTGGTCGGCCTTCAGAGAGTCGTCACGTCAGCGCATTTTCCCAGTGATGTGTGTGCAGGGGCTGCCGTTGGTTGCCTGTTTGGATTGGTTTCCTGTGTTTCGATGAGGTCACAACTCGGAAGCAAACAGGCAGATCGACGGCCAAACTCGCAAGCGCCGTGACATCCGGTTAAAGCCTTGACGTGGGTTGACGCTTGAGTTCTCAGTGTTGACCGTGCGTTTCTTCTTCCTCGATGGTCGGTCTGGTGGATAAAGCGCTTCGTTGCCGCAAAATCCTGACAGCGGCCCTGTATCGCGAACTGACATTGTATTGGGGGATGAGCCCTCCGATCAGAATCAGAGCCGTTAGTGAAACAACGGCAAACTTTTCTCGTTTACCGATCCCCAGTGAGACAAGCGAAGAATGACGCGTTCCCGTGAAAAGTCGAAAATAGGCATGAACCACTGCAATACCATTCAACGCCGACGCGAAGACGATGGCGACCCCGACATACGGAAACGCTTCTACCGCTCCGTCAACAAGCATTTCTGTTCCGACAAAACCGAACGTTCCGGGAAAACCGACACTGGCCAGTCCAGTGATCATAAACAGGACTGCGAGTGCGGGGGTATGTTCATAGAGTCCCTGAAAATTCTGCAATGACAAACGGCCACGACGAGCTTCCAAGGCGCGTAACGTCAGACCGAATCCTCCGAGTGAAATACTCACGGCCATCCATACGCAGAGCGCACCGGTCAGACTGATCGGAGTCACCGCTTCCAGACCGGCAAGAACAATTGCCGAATAGCTGAGGAACAGGTAACAGAAGAATCGACGCGCATCTGTCTGAACGAGTGCAATTCCAGCGGCATAGACTGTAGAAATCAGTGACAATAATCCGATCGTTCTCAAAACCCAGTCAGGCGCGATGGGAAGCACCAACCGTATCGTGGCGTAAGCACCAACGAGTGGCATGGCGACCAGCAACGCTGTTCCGAACGTCGCTCGGTCAAATAAATCGCTCATCCAGCAATGAAACGGGGCGATACCCGTTCGAATGAAGACCGCGATCAGTAGCGGAATGATCGCCCACAAGGAATGAACCGGCCCTTCGCTTCCCTCGTAATCCACAAACGACTGACCGATGATCAGCATGGCGATAAAGAGGGCCATGTGTTTCACGTAAACGCCTGTGTTTTGTCCACGTGCACGCAATTCGAGATATGGTTGCACAGTCCCTGCTGCCAGCAGTCCGATAATCAGCCAGGGTTCTTCGCAGCAGAATGTCGCGAGCAGGATCGCTTCCGACGCCAGCGTCCAGGCAAAGCTGAACCGTCGGATCTTTGTTCTCAACGTCGTGAGTGAGACAAGAAAATACAACAGAGCTACGAGCGACAACAATGGAGCACTCAATGGGTCCATGACGAAGATTGGTCGCCCCATCAGTTTTGTCAGCGGATTCCAGAAGTCTTGTGCTTCGCTCGGAGGCCGACCGGGAGGATTGATAAATTCGTAATCGATCCACGCTCCCACGGTTGTGATCAGCACAAGCGTGTTAAAGAACAGCGAATGGCGACTGGCCACGAACTGGTCTTTTAGCCGTCCAACCCAGATGGCCCCGATCAAGGCAAGCATTACTGACATTTCCAGCCAGGGAAAATGCAATTCACTCATAACAGTTCCTCAAGAGTCGGTGAGGCCTCTGAGGTCGGGGCTTTTGAAGGTTCGTTGCCAGCGAGAATCTTTGTCCATGTTCGTTCGAGAGCATCACATCGTCGCAGAAAGACAAGAAACGGATGAACAATGTAGTTCTTCAAGTAAGAATCCAGGTATCCTCTCTCCATCGCCAGACGGTAGTACCAGGTTCGTACCGATTCTTCGGCTCTGCTGAGCCACGCGCCGGAAAACTTGGGCAAACGTTCGCCAATCGCGTCTTCCATAGTCCGATAGTCGTATAGCAACGTTGGTGCTCTCAGGAACTGAAGAGTTCGCAGGCAGCCATGTCCCAGAATATGAACCAGCGCGATATACCGAAAACCGAGTCCGATTTCGGCGAAAATCAGTCCAACTTGCGACAGCGATGCGAAGGAGAGCGCACTTTTGATATCCGTCTGAACGGTGCCGGCAAAGGTCGCAAACCAGGCCGTCGACAAACCAACAACCACAATCAACACTCGTAACGCAGTCGATTGTTCCAGAAGCGGGCTGAAACGCAGCAAAAGGAACGCCCCCAAATGAACCGAAAGAGCTCCGTAGAAGATCGCACTCGAAGGTGTTGGACCTTCCATTGCCCGAGGCACCCAGCCTGAAAATGGAACCATCGCTGATTTGCGCATCGCAGCGACAAGAAGCAACAGGCCGACGAAGAAGGCTTGATTGGGTTCGAGCGGCGTTCCGACCATCGGCCATTCGCCCGTCAGCAGCTTGTCGAAATCACCCTCGCCTTTCATATGATGCAAGGCGATTGATGCCAGGAGTAGCGCTGCGTCAGAAACACGATAAACGATCCAGACATGTAACCCGTTCGTTGCCGGTGCCGGACGTTCGTGAAAGAACGCAACCAATAATGCAGAGGACAAACCGACCAGTTCCCATCCTGTGAAGAGCGTTTCCACAGTCCCCGCAAGCGAAGTCGTCACCATCCCCACAACGAACAGCGACAACAGCACGAAAAACCGATTGAAACCCCGTTCGCGGTGCAAATATCGGTTTGCAAATGCGCCGATCGTTCCGCACAAAATGAAAGTGAGTATGACAAATGGAACCGACAGCTTGTCGAACTCGAATTTAAAAACAAAATGGTAGTCTTTGACATGCACCCAACTGCCGAACTCGATGGGAACCTGGGTATCGTTCCATAAAAGCATCAAGCCCAGCATGGCAATTGATGCGACCAGACCGGTGATAATTCCCGTCTGTACACACCGCGCAATGACACGTTCACTGAGAGGCCGATCGCGTAACAAAGAAGCGATACCAAGCGTTGCGAACATCATCACGGGCGCTCCGACCACCAGCAAACCGAGCACTTTGAAGACCAAGCCAACGTCTTCTATTTCGGTGAGCTGATGTCCGGTTCCTACTGCCAGTAGTCCGAGTAAATGACAAGCATCAAACATGGTTCTGGTTTATTCTCCGAATACAGTCTGCATTTGATGCGACATCACGACCCAATTTGAGCGAATCCCAGATGCTCACGCCACCCGCGATACCAGTCTGCCGAAGTCGGAGCTTTGGGCAAGTCCGTGATCGACGGTTCATAAACATGGAATTCATCGTCGCGATAAACAAGGATTCGATTCGAGTCGGCGTCCAATAGCGCCAACTGCACCCATCCATTTTTGATAATATTGCTGACAACCTGACTTCGGGACATGATTCGTCGAATTCCGTCTGGCGTCGTTTCAATAATCATGAGCAATCGAACAGGCTCATGGATTTCTACACCCTGCCACGGCAATCCGGGGCGCAGGTCGCTTGCGGCGCCGTCCATCACACCGAGTAGCGACGTGATGTTATGCGGCAATTTAGTCCCGCATCCCCAACCGGGCGAGTCGATATACGAGAAAAAATATTGCAAATTGATTCCAGAACAGACAGGAACGACCGCTCCGAGAATTCGGCCGAGGATCGTGCAATCGGCATCGTCCGCATGAGGTTCGTACGAGTGAAGGAAGCATCGTCGATCGAGATACAACCCGCGCAGTCTCGCTCGGCGACCAACGAAGCAGATCGCATTCGAAGCATTGCCGAATTCTGGTCGAGTCTGTGCCAGGTCTTCAGATCGACCTTCGACGTGCCGACGTGCTGCGGCGAACGAAAGGTCGAGAGGTGCTGATTGAAACCGTCGACACCGTTCGTGTGCGTTTCTTTCACAGGCATCTTCCAACGCCGCTTTCGCGTACTCAAGTTCCGCATGATGAGATTCTGGCAGCCGATCAACGTCGTGAAACGTGATTGAGTCGCTACAGGTGTTGTGCAGTCCACCCAGGAAATGAACATCGCTCGGGATATGCAAACCGCGGTTAGCGAGAATCTCACGAACTCGCGGATCATTCAGAATCGCGGCCAGTGCCCGGGCATTGGGAGACCCGGCACTTCCCGAGCAGGCTCCGCAGTCGTAACACGATTTGTGCGGGTTATTCAAACAAAATGAACCGTGGCCGAAGAAAAAGACGATTCTTGCAAATCCCGATGTCAGACCAATATCTCGCAACAATCGTTCGCCCATCGTCGCCATTTCGTTGACGCTAAAACCGATTCCGTCACCCTTGGGACCCGGTGTTTCGGACTTCCTTTCGAGATGAAGACGTGTCATCGGTGGCGGTTCGACAAATCGACCGGCACGTCGCCGAATGTTTGCCGTCAGTCGCGGAAACAACACACGAGCAACCAGTGGTATTGAAGCCAGAACTCCGAAGCTTGCGGTTAAGACCGCTCCACCTGCGACGCTGCGCGTTCCCTGGTGGACGTTGTGAGACGCTGTTCCGAGTACTCTTCGAGTTTTCGCCCGTCTTCGGTTCTCCGCTTCCAAGGTAGGATCGACCTCTTCGGTAATCCAATGTTGCGGTTTGATCACAATGGGACAAAGTGCTGCGTAGTGAGCATCGGCGACACCCTTGTAATACATCGGCACGCTGAAAAACCCGGCGGCACCAAAGGTTTCTGCGTCAGAAGCGACTTCTTCGAGATGGCGGCGAAACGATTCTTCTCGCGTATCAATACAGAAAACCGCTTGAAAACGCGGGGAACTGACTCGACTGGGCGTTCGAACGGTCTGGACGGAAATCGCATCCAGAGTTTGAACACGAAAATGCCGCTCGAATGCCTGATGGAAGATTCGACGTCGTTCCATACTGCTGAAAGTCTCGATCTCGTGGATCAGCTCGGACCAATCTTTAGGACCAAGATGACACAATGTCGCTGGCGACCAGCCGAGCACTTGAGCCAGTTGGAAAATCAAAAAAGCGCGCTGTTCGACACTCGAATGAGACAGCGTTTCAAGACCCGATCCGGCCACTTGACGTAACTCGCTGAGCGGTCCTGTAAAATGCAGTGCTTCTTGAGCGGCATAAGCAAGAGCGAGTCGTTCGAGGATCAGCCGGACAGCGAGAAACTCGATCAAGCAGCCTGGGGTAGCCGAAATGGCCTGTCGATCCGGGCGAACTTCCAATTGCCAGATTAGACCGGCCCAGCCCCGCAGAGCAAGCAGGCTTGCCGTAATGAAGTCTTCCCATTCTGTCTGGGGAACACCGAGCAACCGGAGTGACTCGATCAACGAGTCCATCGGTCCCAAATTCGCTTTCGTGATCCGAGTCAACTCCTCAGGTAATTCATCCATCCATTGTTCTGGCGGACCGCCTGTTTGAGAATATATGGCCAGAAACGATTTATAGAATCCTTCATCTCGATGCGGTAACGACCAGTTTGCGAATCCCTGGTCAGCAAATGCAGCACAGAAACGAATGAGAACCGGATGAACGAGACTGTCGGAATCGAAATTGGACGCTTCCAGTAATACGTCTCGATGCCGAATAACAGGAATTTTGAGTTCAACATGCGGAGCAACGCCAAAGATTCCGTTCCGACAAGTACGCCAAAGGGCCTGCAAAGCAAAAGCCTGCCATGTCGCAGAACTCCATCGTTCGATCGACGACTTTCCAAACCGATCGATCAATTCAATAATCGGCAATGGATGATCGCCGCGAAGACCCGGATCGATCGGACCGGAACTGTGCGCAACGGATGTCCGCAGGTCACGCATGACCCAGTGTTTGGTTTCTGTCAAGAAACGATCACGGATCGCTAATGGCGAATCGGGGCGCAGCCGAGTGAGAGCATCCGTTTCTGCCACGAACCACTGCAATTCTTCCGTTGGTCCCGTGCGCACAGGATACTGGAGCATAGCCAAGCGGAGTTGATGGCGCGTTGTCACCGTGGCAATCACGACGTCGGCATGCTCTTTCAGGTCGCGATGTAGAGCCAGAGCCAGGTCGTCGAGATGGATTCGGTCTTGGGCAAGCTTTTCACGGTAGTTGTCTTCGGTCAGATAGGGCTGGCAGCCAAACAGCCTGCCACCTTTCTGGACACCCTCATCAAACGGAAGATCTTCAAGTGCTTGCAGCGTATTCAGAAAAACAAATGCGGTAATCGGGCCCTGTGAGGGAAGCAGTGACGCGGCCTTTTCAATCAGGTGTTTAAGCTCTGCGGCAACAACAGGATCGCTGCCGGCTGGAGTCGGTATATCTGTCGGGTTGATGGAATCTTGCACGTGAACCGCTTTGCTCCTTCATTCCACCGGGAATCTCAAACAAACCCTCAATATAGGTCACCACGAAATCTGCGAGAAGGAACGATAGACTTACAACACTGACAGGTGCAATCATTACGGTGTCCTTAAGTCGCGATTTCTGTTCAGATATTTCTGTCCACGTATTTTCGCGTATTTAAAGGTATAATTCCGACTTTTGTACGTCGAGGAATTGAAAAATGCGAGTTTTAGTGATTGAAGATGATCTGGCCATCGGTAAGGCTTTATTGAAAGGTTTTACAGAAGCGGGCTACCAATGCGATTGGATGCAGGACGGTGAAGCAGGAATGGTCGCTGCCCGTTCCCAGCAGGCAGACGCCATTGTACTGGACCAGATGCTTCCCAAACTGAGCGGTCTGGAATTACTTCGTGAAATTCGGGCCGCTGGCGTCATGACCCCTGTGATTCTGCTCACTGCCATGGGATCGGTACAGGATCGGATCGTTGGGCTGAATACAGGCGCCGACGATTACATGCCAAAACCATTCGAGTTCGCCGAACTTCTGGCGAGACTGAACGCGGTGGTGCGTCGATCGAGCGTCAGGCCGATACCAATGCTGACTGTCAATGACCTCACGCTTGATCTGACGACTCGCAGAGTGGCACGAGCTGGCGGCGACGTCGACCTGACCCCCATCGAATTCAGCCTACTCGAGCTGCTGATGCGATTCTCGGGTCAGGTCGTCACTCGAAAGATGCTTTGCGAACACGTTTGGGGGTTCAATTGGGATGGCACGACGAACGTGATCGAAGTTCATGTGAATCGACTTAGAGGCAAGCTTGATCAAGGACGCCAGGATTCGATCATTAAGACAATTCGTGGTCGCGGATATTCCATCGCCGCAGATGACAATCCCGTCCACGAGAAGGGATGATGGACGTTTTCGGCGGTCAGTAATCAGTAAACCGTCACGAAGAGATCAGCTTCCGCGTCCTGACTGCTGAAACTTTCGACTTCGAGTTTTTAAAGCCATACTGTGCATACAATCTTGCCTCGTTTCGTCGATTTCACACGGTCGCTGCGATTCCGGCTCACGGTTTGGAATACGCTTGTCGTTCTTGTCACGGTGGTCGTCGCACTGGTCGCCGTCCGAGAGGGATTACGATACTACCTTCTGGTCGAAACAGACGCGGTCCTCGACGACGAAGTCAAAGAGATCGTGCTGATGCTCGAAAACTTCTACCCCGATCGGGATCAGTTTATTCAAGCGTTGGAACGGAAAGACGAAGCGCATCTGGATCGTGGTTGGCACATCCGCTGGCTGAATGAAGATGGGCAGACAACAATCTGGGCCAGTACGCTTGCCCCCGAAAAACCGTTGTCGACCCTGTTGAATTCTAACAAATCGCATAACGTCTGGGGATCTGATATTCATCGTTCGATTGAACGAGAGGTCGAGAAAGATGGCGTTCCTAATTATAAAATTCGCGTTGGAACGTTAATGAAGTTCATCGATGAAGACGTTGACCGTCTGACACGAATCCTTGCTCCTGTTGGCCTGCTGATCCTGTTGCTCGCACCTCTCGGTGGCCTTCTTCTGGCAAAACAGGCCATCGAACCACTGCAACGCTTGATCAAAACCACAGAGCGATTGCGTCCAAGTCATCTTGACGAGCGTTTGGAATTGCGCGGTGTCGGCGATGAACTCGACCAGTTGGCAGGAAAGATTAATACCTTTCTCGACCAGATTGCCGATCATTTGCGAAAAAATCGCGAGTTCGTTGCCAACGCCGCCCATGATCTGAGGTCGCCCCTTGCGGCAATTCAAAGTTCCGTTGAAGTGACCCTGGAGAAGTCTCGTTCCGTTAATGAGTACGAAGAGCTTCTCTATCAAATCACGGACGAAGTCCACCATCTGGGCCAACTTGTCAATCAGCTATTACAACTGGCAGAAACGGAGTCGACGGAAACAGATATTACGATGGAACCCGTTCCACTGGCGGATATCGTGATTAAGACCATCGAAATGTTCGAACCCGTTGCAGAAGAATCGGGTGTCCGTCTGTTGTTTGAGCCTGCGAAAGAGATCGTTGTGACGGGCCAGCCAAGACAACTGCGCCAAGTCCTGACTAACCTGGTCGACAATGCGATCAAATTCACCGAAAAAGGAGGTTCAGTCACGATTGGTCTCGATTTCGATCCGAAACTCGAACACGGCCTGTTGACCGTCAGCGATACAGGCATCGGAATCCCGCCGGACGCTGTTGATCGTGTGTTTGATCGCTTTTATCAAGTGGAAAAGTCTCGACAACGTTTTGGTACGAAACGGGGTAATGGACTGGGACTCAGTATTTGCCAGTCGATCGTTCAATCCAACGGAGGGACAATCGCAGTTGCAAGTCAGCTTGGTAAAGGAACCACCTTTTCTGTTTCGCTGCCGCTTGCTAATGGCTGATGATATAACATGATTTAATGGGACCTGGAGGACTTACACGACTGATAGGACCCGTTTTTCGTAGTTGTGACATTCCCCTGTTTGTTTAACTTTTCAAATGATCCCAGGTAAACTAGTTCATTGCATCACATGATCGCAAACGAAAGCAGCAATACCGTTGGAGCCCCCTCTGCAGACAATGGTTTTGCGATAGGCGATCGCCCTATTCCTTCCCGATACTTTCTTGCTCCACTTGCGGGATACACCCATCTGGCCTTCCGCCGCGCCATTCGCGAATTGGGTGGGCTGGGACTGGCGACGACCGATCTCGTCCATGCGACGCAACTTTGCTCAGGACACCGTCATTCGCTGGAACTGATTACCACTCATCCGGAAGATCTGCCGCTGAGCGTTCAGATTTTCGGAAGTAATGCTGAGCAGCTTGCCGCTGCGGCCAGATGGCTTGAGAATCACGGTTATGCCGGCATCGATATTAACATGGGTTGCCCGATGGCCAAGGTCAACGGACAGGGTGGTGGCGCCCGACTCTTGTGTGATGCGGACCAGGCATGTCGCCTGGTCGAAAAAATTGTTGCCTCAGTATCTCTTCCCGTGACCGTGAAGATGCGTCTTGGGTGGGATCGCGATTCGATCACGTCGCCATATCTTGCACGACGATTTGAAGAGGCGGGTATTCAAGGAATTACCGTTCACGGCCGGACTCGACAACAGGGCTTTCAGGGAGGCGTTGATCTGGATGGTATCTCGGCAACCGTCGATGCCGTCGTTCGAATTCCTGTGATCGGCAATGGAGATGTCCGGTCAGTCGATGACGCCATCCACATGCAGCAGACGACAGGCTGCGCAGCGGTCGCAATTGGACGAGGTGCCATGCTCGATCCCTGGATCTTCCGCAAGCTCGCCGACCATCACGAAGGAAGGACCCCACGAGAGCCGACTCGGGATGAACAGATTGATTTCCTCGTCAGGCATTTTACCCTGATGAGGGAACAGCACGCCGAACGAAGCTGCATTCTGATCCGGAAATTCGCTGCCTGGTATGGAGCCCGACTCGGTATTCCGGAAGACCTGGAAAACAGGCTACGGCAGTTTTCGGACGCCACCGAATTTGAATCGATCGTTTCAGAAATCCGTCGTCGACACGGAGAACGACAAATAAACATGGCCACAGCCCTCATCAAAGTTCCTAACGGGCCGGTCGAGCGATGGTAAACGGCAGAAAGAAGACCACCGTTTTTTAAGTACTTGTGTCGAAGCTAGACGGCCAGATCGAGTGGAAGGTCAGAGATGTCCTTTAAGCGTTTTCCATTGACCATGATGTTTAGGATTTCCAGCGCGTCGTCCAGACCCAGACCCTCAAGAGTCTGTTGCAATTCATGAAGTGCGAAATGGTAAACGCAATCGATATCACCTGTTCCCAGTGCAATTGATGCGATTCTTGATGGAAGCGGTTCGGCGGTAATCACCGCGACATGAGGCAGTCGGCCCTTTCGATTTCGAATCAGGTTCAGGGCCTCTGATCGCGAGTTTTGTGCTCGGTCGCTTCGAATGGTCCATTTGCACGAGATACTGGCATGTAGCAAAGGGGCACCGCCGTTCTGTTGCCGGAGACTGGCAAGCGTCGCGACGGTGGAATCCACGAGAGTCTTCGGCATGTTGATCACCGCATCGGATTCCGTTTCTCTGACAACGACGATGTCAGGTGTAATCGTGTAATCACTTCCGAGCGCTGCGGCGAGGTCGGGATTATTTCGAGTTGCCATGTCGAGTGCGATCAGGTGCGCATATTGTGCGTACTTCGCGATTTCGAGACGATCTCGGCCACTAACACGATGTACGTTCCAACGCCCAGGTCGAAGATGTCCTAATCGGCGGAACGTCGATTCCACGAATTCAGCACAGGCGTCCTCGAACAACCAGCCCGAGGTTTGTCCTGCCAGGCGGTCGGAAGTGACCTCGGACTTCAGCAATTGAGCGATCCCCAAAGCAATACGGACGCTGCTCTTGCTGTGCTTGTCAGCATTACTCGGAACCCCTTCGCTGTTAACTCCAAGAACGTTTGTGAGCAAAGATGCGTGATACGCGAGTCGAGCCTTAGCAAATTGTGCTGCGGACATTATGGGTTTTGGCCTTACCTGGCGGTTTTCATCGCGGAGTTTTTCTTGCCGTTACGAGGCTGGTCCTGAATTCTCATGTTGGCATATTCGGGGTTCAACTCGATCAGAATGGAAAACCGCCTCATTTCATCAGCCGCAACTCCGGTTGTTCCGCAACCCCCAAACGGATCGAGCACGGTGTCTCCCTCGCGTGATCCCAGTGCAATACATCGCCGAGCCAGCTCTCGCGGAAAGGCTGCGGGGTGTCCGTAGGTACTTGGGTCCGGCCCTAAAATCCAATAGTTTCGCAGATTCGCACCGGTCTCTTCCCGTACGCCGTTCGGGTCATAGAAATAGGACGGCGTTTTCGCAAACAGGAAGATTTCTTCCGTTGCCGACGTTGGACGATTTTTGACACTTTCCGGCATGGCTGTCTTCTTGATCCATGTGATACGAGATCGCAAAATCCAACCATCTGCCTGCAATGCAAACGCGACCCGCCACGGCATTCCCATCAAGTCCCGGTCTTTCAAACCCCATATCGCTGGAACTTTGCAGTTCCGTTTCTGGATCAGTTTTTTGGTGTTCCCGACAACAGCATTCGGCCCACAGTTACCCGTACCACCATTACGAGCGTAGCCATCGCCAACGTTCAGCCAAAGCGTGCCGTCGTTTCTCAGGACACGCCGAACTTCTTGAAAGATTGAAACAAGGTCCGACACGTAAACATCCGGAGACGGCTCAGAGCCGACCTGTTCTGGATGGTCGTAGTCGCGCAACCCCCAATACGGCGGTGATGTGACACAGCACTGAACAGACTCAGCTTCCAGTGTTGGCAAGATGAGGCGACAGTCACCGACTAGCGTCTTGGACGTCGGAGGATCAAATTGAAAAACTGCTTGTCTCGCCACCAGCGTTAGACCTCCTTGCTATTCGAAATCACATCGCGCGACCGGTATTGAGGCTAACAAGTCTAACAAAACTGTTGTAGACCTGTGGTGTGCGAAGACGGCAGATTCGTTTCAACTGCGACCAAATTCGTCATCATCGTGTTGACGTCGTCCGCCGTTTGAAAGTTGAAAAGCCCAGCGCCCCATGAGAAAACCGCAGATCCGCTTGGGGCCGGTCGCATTGGGACACGAGCCTTCCCTTGTTAAAGATCCAAGTGGGCTGGTCGAGCAATCTTAAGCGGCGAAATAAAAGACTCCTGAAGCGAAGACGTAACTCTATTTGCGATGAGCTTTTGTGGCGTAATTCGATCTAGGAAACCAAACTAGAGACGACGGCATCGATCCCACAAACCCAGATTGACCGTCTTTCGACACCTAAGTACACTTCGCCCCCTTAGCCAGGACGGCTTTGGGATGCTCTGCAAGGATGCGACCCGATGAGCTCTGCTGTTGAACACATTGTTGTTCCGTTTACGCACTTGGAACAGTTGCGTGAGGCCCGCGCCATTCTTGCTCTCGAAGGGAGCGCGCTGACCGACTTGTCGCAGCGGCTGGATCTTCGATTTTGTGCCGCTGTGGATCTGCTGGCGACCTGTCGCGGATGTGTCATCGTCACCGGCGTTGGCAAGGCGGGACTGATTGGACAAAAAACGGCGGCAACCCTTTCATCGACCGGAACACGGGCCTATTTCCTGCATCCTACGGAAGCATTGCATGGCGACCTGGGATGCGTTGGCTCCGAAGATGTCTGGCTAATCTTTTCGAATAGCGGCGAGACCGAAGAACTGACACGGTTATTGCCAATTATCCGCAGTCAGCAGCAACCTCTTATCGCTGTCACCGCGAGTGACGCAAGTACATTGGGTGCCCAGGCTGATGCCACGATTTGTCTGGGACGATTGATCGAAGCGGGTGCTCACGGATTGGCTCCGTCGACCAGTACCACGGCCATGCTCGCCATTGGTGACGCTTTGGCATTGGTTGCGAGTCAGCGAAAGCAGTTCACTCCGCGTCAATTCGCGGCTTTTCATCCAGGAGGCAGCCTTGGCCGTCGACTGGCATCCGTCAAAGACGTGATGCGACCTGTCGAACAAGTTCGAATCGCGCTTGAAACCGCGACGATTCGTGAGGTGTTTGTCAGTCTTTCACGTCCCGGTCGGCGGACTGGCGCGGTGATGCTGATTGACGAACATGGAAAACTGTCGGGCCTGTTCACAGATAGTGATCTCGCCCGGTTGCTCGAACAACGACGCGACGACCAGTTCGATCGACCGATTTCCGAAGTGATGACGGTTCGTCCGTTAACGGTTGGTCCCGATGCAATTCTGGAAGAAGCATTGCAACTACTGAGTGCGAAGCACGTCAGTGAACTTCCGGTTGTCGATGCTGACGATGTTCCGCTGGGAATGATCGATATCACCGATGTGATCGGGTTGGGAAAAGAAACGAAACCAAACACGTAACTCCGAAAATACTGCCGAAAGCGCGTCATTCAGATCGCGAGCCAATCATGTATCAACGCCTGGTCTTCACCGTCGCGACAGCCATCAGCTTAACAGTACTGTATGGACTTTATTCCGTCGCGATTCGACCAGTCATCGTCGTCCCGGCCAAATCGGATCAATCGATCGAAAAGGATGAATACAGCGAAGCCCAGCGACCGGCGGAAAACGTACGTGTCGCGGCGACATACATCCCCGCTTCGGAATGGGCGAAAAAGTCCAAGTACATGCTGCGTGCCGAACAAGCATTCGTCTTTACCGAGCACTGGAGGCAGGAGCCGGGAAACGACAAACGAATTCGGTTTGAAAAATTTGCTGTCGTCTGGGTTTCGAACGATAAAGAGGGAAACGAGCAAGCCTTCTCAATTGTGAGCCATGAGGCTCTAGTCGAATTCGCATCGGCATTTGATGAAAAGACGCCAAATCCGGGTCGCGTGGTTCGGGCCGTACTGGTAGGCGACGTCGAAATTTCAGGACCAGACGGCTTATCTGTCGTTGGTCAGAACTTCATTTTCGACGAGTCGGAATTGAATCTCTATACGCTGAACCCTGTTCACTTTCGGTTCCAGTCGCATCGAGGGTCTGCCTCGCGTATGACGATGAAATTGATTCCCGCTGAGGGTCTGCCGGGCCGAGATCGGCCTCACGTTTACGGCGTCCAATCGATGTCGCTTATCGCGAACCCAAGCCTGCCGAAGAATAGTCACGTCCGATTAGAGATCCAGATGCCTCAGGGAAATGAACTGATGCCCGTCAACGTACAGTGTGACGGCGATTTGGATTATACGGTGGCAACAAATACTGCCGTCTTAACCGACGAAGTCATTGTTCAGACCGGCGCTAAGGACAAACTTGACCGTTTGAACTGCCACAAATTGACGCTGCAGTTCGTTCCGAAGAAGCGTAAGGAAATTGACGCTACGGTCGAGGTGAAATCTGAAAACCAAAAGAATCGTGAGAAAGAATATCAACAGATCGACAGCGATTTGGAATTCAGCTGGCTTGAGGCAGAGGGACGACAGGGGCAACAGGTCAAAATCGTCTCAAACTCGCAAAAGGCGAAGGCCTATATGGATCGCCTGACGTATAGCGCCGAGACAGGGACGCTGTCGATGAGTTTCATCGACCCCAAAAATGTTGTCACAGTCTTGCAGAATGGCTCGGAACTGAAGGTGCCGACGATCGAAGCTCAATTAGGGCAAGCTGCGGGCAGCCAGATCACTCTTGATTCGTTGATCTGCCTTGGTGCCGGAGAACTCAGTTACGTCGATGAAAAGACGGGCAAGCTGGCGTTTGTTGCTACCTGGGAAAAACAGCTCAGTAAAACTACGGACCCTGAAACGCAACTGGATCTGGTGGAACTGCAAGAGAAAGCCCATTTTGGGCAACCTGAACTCGGAACGGGTTTGATCGCCGAATCGATCAGGATCTGGCTTGTTCCATTCCAGATTTCGTCACCAGCCCCAGGGGACAAATCAGCGAAGGAAACCCCGGCACCTGAGCCAAAACGCCTGTTGGCCCAGCGTGGCGTCGCATTGAAGAGCCCTCAACTGCAGATCCGTCGAACAGACGAACTCGATATCCGTTTCGAAGACGACAGCGACGACGAAACGCAGGCGGCAACCGGCAGACAAAAATCACGATCTGGCTTTCGACCCGTATCATTTGTGACTCACGAAAATCATCAGGCCGGATTTGCAAACATTCCCGTCGAACGGAATGTCCGTCGAAACAAATCCACTGAACGCGACTCAAAAAACGGTAAACTTGAGCCATCGCAAAATTCCCTGAACAAATCGGACAAACCGATCATCGTATCGGCCGACACAATCGGGGTTCGAAT
>JBAXBD010000066.1:0-15428 GCA_037142165.1 Schlesneria sp.
CTTATTGTGCGCGGACGCGAACATGAGTTTTCTGAACCAGAACTCGAATTGAATCCCGCAGAAATCCGCGCTGTGCGTCTCTGCTGGCTCTTTCATTTAATGGGAGACATCCATCAACCACTTCATGTGACGACATTTGTCGAGCCTCGAATTCCAGTGCTTCAACACGGAGACGATGGTGGCAACAAACTGTCGATTCGGGTTAATCACGCATCGGCACCGAGAAACCTTCATGCTGTGTGTGACGACCTGCTGGGAACAAATCCGCATTTCGAGAAAGTTGTTCAATTAGCCGAACGATTATCACACGACCCACGGTTTTCCGTATCGCGCCTGCCCGAATTCTCACGACGAAGGTTGGCCTGGGAATTTGCAGAAGAGAGCTATCAGGCAGCAAAGGAGATTGTCTATCAAAACGGGCATCTTCACTATGCGCTTTCGTCCCGGGTCGAATCGCACGAAACGACGGCTGAAAGTGTTCCGACAATCGCGCAACAGTGGATCGATCAGGTACATACACTTGCCGAGCGCCGCATCGTACTCGCCGGCTATCGTCTTGCTGATCGGCTGAGATTTATTGTTTCGCAGGAGGTACACGGTATTGAGTCACTCGGGAAAATCAATTCACCGACAATCTGGGTTCAACCGGCAGGACGTTTTGTCAGGTGACAACAAACTTCGTTGTAATTAAATAAAAGGTCTGTCTGGACACAAATTTGAAGATCGAATATACCGCTCACCTCCCTGTCTCAATTCATGTCGGAATCTCGTTTCGTCGGTTCTGTCCGGTTGGCCTCGAACGTAAGTCCGTCAAATGACGGATTTGGTAGCGGTCTTCGGACTCGGTTATCTCCCTTCGTAATTTGCAATCAAAAGAGTGCCCCTCGATGAAGTATCGACTCTTCACCACGCTACCGGTGTATCTCGCGCTTTATGCCTTGTCGTTGACGGCAGCCTTCGTGCTTCGCTTCGACCTGGAAATCGATGCTGACGTGGCAGGTCGATTGATGGAATCATTGCCTCTTGCACTGCTGGTGAAAGCGTCGATCTTTACCGTCACGCGGGAATGGCGACGACGACATCGATATACGACAATGAATGACGTCGCGTCGATTGTTTCTACTGCAAGTTTGAGTTCCGTGATCTTGTTGGCCATTCATTTGTCCAAAGGATTTGGCAATAACTTGCCACGTTCTGTAATCGCGATTGATTGGTTACTGACAATTCTCGCCACAGGACTTCTCCGTGCCACAGTTCGTATGGCCCTTGAGAGTGTTCATTACCAACGAACTCAGCCGAAGAAACTAAGAGCGTTGGTGTTCGGTGCCGACGCGAAGTCGATTGCCATCTTACGCGCTCTTCAGTCTGCGAAATCCGAGTATAAGGTTGTCGCACTTGTCGATCTGTCAGGAGTCGCAGCCAAGTCATTGATCGGCGGTGTGCCCGTCGTAACATCGACTCGCGGTGTGTCTCGGATCGCAGATCGATTCAGCGCCAGTCACTTGTTGATACCAAATGGAATACCCGGACAAGTTGTGCGAGAACTTCATCAAGTTTGTCAGGAGCACGGCCTCACGGCCCGCGTGATTCCCGACGTCAATGAAATTGTTGCCGGCCGGGTCAAACTGACAATTCGAGATGTCACCATTTCCGATTTATTACGACGCGAACCGACTGAATTGGATATGGCAAGTATCACTGGATGTATTGCAGACAAAACAGTGCTGGTGACCGGAGCTGCAGGGAGCATCGGGTCCGAATGTTGCCGTCAAATCGTCGACCTAAAACCAAAAACATTAGTACTTGTCGATCAATCTGAATTCGGAATGTTTCAGATCGAGCAGGAACTCGTGGCCCGCAAAATCACAGATGTGAACCTGGTCTATGTGATTTCTGATGTGAATGACCAGGTGACGCTGGGACGTGTCTTCGGCGAATATCTTCCTGATCTGGTTTGCCATGCTGCCGCGTACAAGCACGTGCCATTAATGGAACACAACGTGCAAATCGCAATCCGCAACAACGTTCTGGGTACAAAGTCGATTGTCGATCTGGCAGACCGCTTCGGGGTCGAACGCTTCGTGATGATTTCGACCGACAAGGCGGTTCGTCCCACCAGTATTATGGGATCGACCAAACTGGTCGGTGAGAAATACCTGCAAGCGGTGGCAACGAAATCCAAGACCAAATTTATCACTGTTCGATTCGGTAATGTTCTGAACTCTGCTGGGAGCGTCGTACCGACGTTTCGCCGTCAGATCCTCGAAGGAGGACCGATCACCGTAACTCACCCTGAGATGACACGGTTTTTTATGACGATCCCTGAAGCAGTACAACTCGTCTTGCAGGCCGGAGCGATCGGCGACAATGGGCAGGTTTTGATCCTCGATATGGGTGAACCAGTTAAGATTGTCGATCTCGCCCGAGATATGATCGGCCTTTCTGGGCTGCGTTATCCTGAAGATGTAGACATAGTATTCACCGGCCTCAGACCTGGCGAAAAAATGTATGAAGAACTGTTCTACGGCAATGAGAAGACGGCCAAGAAAATTCACGAGAAAATCTTCTGTGCCGAGCGTGAACCAATTGCTCCCAGCACCATCAAACGACACATATTGGAACTGGATCGAGCCTCACGCGGAAGTACGGCGGAAGCACGTGAAGCAATCCGCAGCGTCATCTCCGAATATGTCAACGATGACGTTTCGACTCCGATGATTCGTCCTTTCCAGCCAGTCGATGCTCCAACGCGAAAAGTTGCTTGAGGATCAAACTTGCCGATGGAAGTGGCGTCGATCAAAAACCATCGTTCGAAAACATCAAGATCGACGGCTTAATGTCGCGAATAATTTCAGGGCATGTCTGCGCACATCACCGGAAATCCGATCACTTCAGTGGAGATGGCTTCCCTGCGACGGTATGTTGCTTTCTGTGTTATCCAATACCGACACGCAAGGCCACAACATGAACCGAATCGCACTCGCCACATCGCTTTGTCTTTTTCTTTCGAAATCTGTTTTTGCGGGAATGGAAGACGGCCGACTCGATATTTACTTCGTGGATGTTGAAGGTGGGGCAGCGACTGTGATCGTAACTCCCGAGGGCGAGTCAATGCTGATTGACTCGGGATATCCCGATAACGGAGGCCGCGACAGGGACCGGATTCTTGATGTCCTTCAAAATGTCACAAAACTCGAACGCCTTGATCACGCAGTCGTATCACACTGGCACTTGGATCACTTTGGCAATCACGCGGCGATTGCTGCAAAATTCAAAGTCGTGAATTTCTGGGATCGAGGAATTCCCGATTTATTGATTGAGGACCCCGGGTTTAACGACCGGGTCGCTCCATATCGATCCGCCAGCCAGAATCAATCAAAGACATTAAAAGCGGGTGATTTCTTGCCGCTCAAAGTTGGAACGACGCCGATTAAGGCACAAGTCGTCACAGCGAGTGGCGAAGTCATCCCGAATCGCGGTGAACCTAACTCATTCGCGTCGGAATCCAAGCCTCAATCAGAAGACTCTTCAGACAACGCAAAAAGCATCAGCCTTTTGTTGACCTATGGCCGATTCAAGTTTCTCTGTTGTGGCGACTTAACCTGGAATACTGAAGCCAAGTTAATGACACCGAACAACCCGATCGGGCAGATCGATCTGTTTATGGCCACGCACCATGGATTGAGCGTAAGCAACAATCCCGTCATGGTTCTTGCCCTCGACCCTCGTGTCTGCGTCAGTTGCAACGGTCCAACCAAGGGGGCCGACCTGGAAACGATCAATACCCTGAAGCGGGGCAAATCCCTGCAGGCCATGTATCAACTACATCGCAATGTAAGACTCGAAGAAAAAGATCAAGCCCCCGTTGAACAGATTGCAAATCTTGCGGAAACGGCCAACTGCAAGGGAACCTGGATTAAGGCGTCTGTTGCGAAAGATGGACAAAGCTATACAGTCCAAATCGGACCTGACGGCAAGCCGCGTAAATTCGAAACGAAGTGAGCCGTTTTTCTTCACTTGCTGCTGTGACATTGAAAACTTCGGAATCAATTGTCGGCAACTTTGGGTTCAATGTCACCCGTGTCGAAGATGAGGTCGGCGGTTCCGTCACCGCCTCGAAATTGGGATTGTTGCCAATGGAAAGCTCTTTACGATTGTGATCGATATCCCACGTTTGCTTGCCGAAACAAATCTGCGACAAGTTGAATGGTTTGAACAAGTCGATTCGACAAACGATTGGGCTTTGCAACTCGCTACGCAACCGATTCTACAAACACCGCATTTGATTGGAGCGGACCGTCAAGTCTCGGGACGTGGTCGCGGAACAAATCGCTGGTGGGGTTCCGACGGTTCGCTGACGTTTTCAGTGATCGTCGACATGACCAGTTTCGGACTGACACCCATTGACTGGCCTCGGTTTTCACTGGTCACCGGCTTGGCGGTCTCGACAATGTTGTCGTCGTTTCTCCCGGGTTCAGCAGTAGGTCTCAAATGGCCTAACGACGTCTGGCTTCAAGGCCGAAAGGTCTGTGGAATTCTGATCGAGCAGTGTGATCGATATCCTGACCGACTTATCGTCGGCATCGGCCTGAATGTGAACAACTCTTTTGAAGATGCTTCGGAAGAATTAAGACAAATTGCGACATCAATGACGGACACGGCAAGCGGAAGTACATTTTCTCGCACCGATGTTCTTATTCGATTCCTGAACGAATGGAAAACATTGACGCAGTATGTTGCCGAGGGGTCCATAAATCTTGCTGAACGATGGTCGCGTGCATGCGTACTTTCTGGCTTTCCCGTAAAAATCATTAACGGAAAGGTGGAAGCAATTGGGGTCTGTGCCGGCATCGATTCAGACGGTGCGCTGCTCTTACGAACGGCGTTTGCCCTCGAAAAACACTATGCTGGCACCGTAAGGTTATTGGAATAAAACGAATTCCAATTGGAAACCATTCCAAGGCTCTATTGCATCGACCGATTGATTCGGCACACGACGATGGTCATCATTTCCAAAGCGCTGAGAGAAACGTTCGCAAGGCCGGTGACTTCACATGTTCCACATGGGTGAACCGCAATCGAATAGTGTCCAAGTCACCTTTGTCCCGCGATGAAATCTCTGGATCGATTCCCAAGTTTGCGACTTGGCCTAATTGTACAGCTCCTGGCTTGACCGAAATCGCGAGTTCTAAAGCTGCTGGTCGCTTCGTCACGAGCGATGCTTTCGGGACTTTGTCGACCGTATAATTCACGACGACCTTTTGTGTCCAATCAACGTCAGCGGTCGGAAGTAGTTCGCTGACAAGAGTTGCGAGTTCGTCCAGAACGATAGGTTCCCATTCAATCGACCCTTGAAGAAAACCTTTACGCATCAAATGCCATTTTTGACCGAGTTTTTTCCAAGGAGTCAGATCCTCCAGATTGAGTGCCTCGGGGTTAGTTCGATCAATGAACGATTTCACAGACTTGGCAAAAAAGCTGCGAAACGCTTCGGTCTCGGTTTCAGAAGCATCAACGATCGAAATGGTAACGTCTTCAAACGGCCCGTTTGTGGACGGACGAATTCGAACGCGTGGCTGGCGATTATAAACGGGGATTTCATCAAGGTCATTTACGTCCTTGAGTCCAAGTTCCGCGATGAGTGTGGCTTCGGTGAAGGTCCGTTTCGGTATCCGGAACTTCAATGTCAATAACCATTCGTCACCCGTATATGCGTGCAGGAACCACCCAATGCCTTTGGCTTTCGCAGCCACTTCAACCGTACTGCGTTCATTCCAGTTTGTGGGGCTGAATTGCTCAGACGTTTCCAATTCATCAATGATCCGAGCGAGAATTAGACCCTTCCAGCGTCGCGGTTTACCATTGTTCGCCAACCCATCGATCGTATGCCATTTTCGACCATCCACCTCCCAGGGCATCTTGGCATCGGCACCGATTTTCATCGGGTCGAGATCCCCTGCTTTTTTCTTCCGTACGGCGTCTGCGTCAAATGTTTCTCGGTCGCCTCGACCGCCGTCAGCTAACACTTTTGCGAGAATCTCGCCTGTCAAGCTTCGGTGATCTGTGATCGCTGACTGCACCTCGGCATCAGCAGCGGGCGAGACGCTCGTTGGTTTCTTTTGCCTCTTTCCAACCGGGTGGCGAGATTCGACGTTAGAATTCAAACGATTCATCGCGACTTGAGAGACATCCTCTGGCGTTCCTTCAGCGACAATCCAACCCCCTTCGGCCCCTGCTTGGGGACCGAGGTCAATAATCCAGTCAACAGTCTTTATCACGTCGAGATTATGTTCGATGACAACGACCGTGTTTCCCGCATCAACGAGACCATTGAGAATTTTCAGTAGTTTACGGATGTCATCAAAATGTAACCCTGTCGTAGGTTCATCCAGCAGGTAAAGCGTTTTTCCTGACTGAGGTCGGGCCAGTTCCGCTGCCAGTTTAACACGTTGAGCTTCTCCCCCGGACAACGTCGGAGCAGGTTGTCCAAGAGTCAGGTAGTCGAGACCGATCGCCGCGAGAACAGACAGTGGTCCACGAATCTTTGGAATATTATCAAAAAGTTCCAATGCCTGCCCGATCGACATCGCCAGCACATCCGCAATGCTTTGACCACGATAAGTGACAGACAATGTCTCGGCGTTGTATCGCTTTCCTTGGCAGGTATCACATTCGACCCAGATATCAGGTAGAAAGTGCATCTCAATGAGCTTTTGCCCATTTCCTTCACACGCTTCACATCGCCCACCTGCTCGATTGAAACTGAAACGGGTGGCACTGAATCCCCGAACCTTCGCCTCGGGCATCCGTGAGAATAGTTCGCGAATATGTTCGAAAACACCGGTATATGTCGCAGGATTTGATGCGGGAGTCGTTCCGAGCGGTTGCTGGTCTACCACAATGATTTTGCTAAGGAATTGTAGACCGTTCAGTTCGTCATACGGACCTGGTTGTGCCGTGGCGCGGTTCAGCTTTTGAGAGATCGCACGCGCCAGTGTATCATCAATCAGCGAGCTCTTTCCACTTCCGCTCACGCCCGTTACTGCGGTCAGTGTTCCAAGCGGAATATGTAAGTCGACGTTTCTCAGATTGTGCTGTCGAGCCCCTAACAGCTCGAGCCAACCACCTCCTGGAGGAGTCTGATACGAATCAGGCTCACGTTTCAAGAGAAGGGGGTGGTAGTCGATTATGTCAGCAACCTGCCCGATCCCCGGAATAATCACAGGGGTTATTGAATTTACTTTTTTCGTTGCAGGTTTGATGACTTCCAAATCATCATGAACCCGAAGTCGCTGCATCCGTCGTTGATTCGGGATGACAATCTCTTCGCGTCCTGAGAGGTATTTTCCAGTGAGCGACAATTCGCTCTTTTGAATTTCGCGAGGCATCCCTTGGTCTGTAATCGTTCCACCAAATCGACCGGCACCTGGACCAAAGTCATATAGCCGATCAGCAGCTTGCAGGACTTCGCGATCATGTTCGACCATGACGATCGTATTGCCCAGGTCGCGGAGTTTCACGAGTGCGGTCAGCAGGCGACCGTTATCGCTGGGATGCAGACCAATTGTCGGCTCATCCAGCACATACAGAACACCAGTTAATGCACGACCAATTTGACCTGCAAGTCGAATCCGCTGCGTTTCACCGCCGGATAATGTTGGCAAAGTCCTTCCGAGCGTCAGGTAGTGCAGTCCAACGTCGACCAGAAACTGCAAGCGTGAGGTCGCTTCTGAAAGGATATCTGCACCGATACGTTTCTGAGATGCTGTGAGTTTCAGCTCACGTAAAAACGTGAGCGCGTCCTTCAGCGGAAGATCACAAACTTGTTTAAGTGTCTTTCCTGATTCGACCCCATTTGACATGGTTGAGGCGATAGAACGTTTTGCGATTGGTTCTGCAACACGGGTCCCTTCGGAATAGGTTGCGATTTTTACCGAACTCGCATCGTCCCGTAATCGACTTCCCTTACAGGAAGAACAGGGAACGTCACCGACAAGCCCGAAAAGTTTCGTGCGATAGTCGTATGAAAGGCTTGCTGCTTGCTCAATCGCCGGATAAAGCCCTTTATATTGAAAACGAACCGTTCCAGAAGTTGATCCTGAAGTAGACGACGACTTTGATCTCTTCGCAGGATGCGAAGCTGAATCTTTCGATAAAGGTGCGAATGGAATCCAAGCATCACCGGTCCCAAACAATACCGCACGTTGCTGCAGCGGATCTAACTGAGAAAATGGGACATCCAACGGGATGTCGCATTCTTTAGCCATTGATTCCAGCATCACACGAAAGAGCGGCGATTTCACCGGATCAGGCCATGCGGTCACGGCTCCTTGCAACAATGTCCGTGTCTGATCCGAAACGAGCGCCCCCAGATTTGTACCTTGTTGAACGCCGATCCCTTCGCACGTATCGCACCAACCGAGCGGGCTGTTGAACGAAAAGTTATGCGGTGCAAGTTCCTCAAATCCACGCCCACACGATTCGCAGGCGCGAAACAAGCTAAACGGAAGGACCTTCCACTTCTTTTCATCACGGCTTTCATCCACAATTGCGACGCGAATCAAACCCTTACCGAGATCGAACGCGAGTTCGACTGACTCCGCCAGGCGAGATCGACTTGATCGGGCGATCGTGATCCGGTCAACGACGATCTCAACATTGTGTTTTCTTTTTCGATCGATTTCTGGAACTTCTTCTAAAGCATAGGTCGCCCCATTGATTCGAACTCTTCGGAACCCCTGTTCTCCAACTCGGTCCCAGAGCTTAGAGTATTGCTGACCAACGGTCACTTCTTGCGGAGCAAGAACGAGAGCTCGAATTGAATCAGACGCGCCTGCTAAGGTCTTTACAGGATTCTTCGGGTCGCTGATCGATTCTATGTTCGTGCTGAGCTCAAGCAGGCGTTCGATGACGTCGTCAACTGTTTGTGATTTGACGGGGATTCCGCAGTCAGGACAATACTGCGTTCCCAATCGAGCATAAAGGATTCGAAGGTAATCATAAATTTCTGTCACTGTACCAACGGTCGAACGAGGCGTATGTCCAACGGTTTTTTGTTCGATTGCAATCGACGGCTGCAATCCGTGAATGTGGTCGACCCTCGGCTTCGGCATCTGTCCAAGAAACTGCCTTGCGTAAGAAGAGAGAGACTCAACGTATCGCCGTTGTCCTTCCGCATAGAGAGTATCCATGGCGAGTGAGCTTTTGCCGGAACCACTGGGGCCACAAAAGACGCTCATCTGATCTCGTGGAATATTGAGATTCAGATGTTGCAGATTGTGTTGAGCCGCACCGCGAACCACGATTGAAGTCTCGGCTCCGTCTGGTGATTGACTGAGTGGTACAGAAGTCTGCCAGCGCGAGACTCCCTTCGAACCCGCAATGCTGGAAGCGTCTGATGCCGCGACTTTCTTTTTCACGACCTTGTTTCGTGAACCTGTTAGAGTGGGAACGAGCCCCGCAACCGTGCGCAAAGCCTTGCCCGTATACGATTCCTCACACTGAATGACATCTTCAGGTGTCCCTTCCACAAGAATGCGACCCCCTCCAGATCCTCCTTCGGGGCCAAGATCGATGACCCAGTCTGCTGTTTTGATCACGTCCAGATTATGTTCAACCACAATGACGGTGTTGCCCGCTTCAACAAATCCGTGCAAAACTCGAAGTAAGTGCTCAATATCGACGAAGTGCAGTCCGGTTGTCGGTTCGTCAAGAATGTAGATTGTTTTGCCAGTCGAACGTTTGCTGAGCTCTTTCGCCAACTTTACACGTTGGGCTTCACCGCCTGATAACGTCGGTGAAGGCTGGCCAAGCTTGATGTAATCCATGCCGACATCGTGCAGCGTCTGCAATGATTTCATCAGCTTCGGATGGTGCTCAAAATGCTCAAGACCCTGCTGTATATCCATTTGAAGAACATCGTTAACGTTCTTGCCTTTGAACCGAACCTCGAGCGTCTCTTTGTTAAAACGTTTCCCCTGACAGACTGGACATGTCACCCAGATGTCGGCAAGAAAATCCATTTCAAGTTTGTTAGACCCGTTTCCCTCACACGCTTCACAACGTCCCCCCGGCACGTTGAACGAAAAACGACCTGGCTTAAATCCTCGCATTTTGGATTCTGGTAACTGCGTATAAAGATCTCGAATCAGATCGAACAACTTGACGTAGGTTGCAGGATTTGAGCGAGGGGTCCGACCGATCGGACTTTGATCGATGTCGATCGCTTTATCGATGTGTTCGAGTCCGACGACCTTCGCATATTGGCCTGGACGCCCAATTCCCTTATTGACGTCACGATTCAATACTTCCCACAAAATGTCGTTAACGAGCGAACTCTTTCCAGAGCCGCTGACGCCGGTCACGCAGATGAATTTTCCGAGAGGAAAACTTGCTGTGACATTGCGCAGATTATGATGTGTCGCACCGTGGATCTCGATGGCGTGACCATTTCCGGCACGACGAATCTTTGGGGTTTCGATTGTCCGGCGACCGCTAAGAAACGCTCCAGTCAGGCTGCGTTTTGATTTTTTTATGTCGTCGACGGTTCCTTCGGCAACGACTTCTCCGCCGCGCACTCCGGGCCCCGGCCCAAAATCAACCAGATGATCGGCGGCCTTCATTGTCTCATCATCGTGTTCAACAACGATGACGGTATTTCCCTGATCTCGCAGGTCTTTTAGACTGTCGAGGAGCATCGTATTGTCGCGTGGATGAAGGCCGATCGAAGGCTCATCTAAGATATAAACCACGCCCACCAGACCACACCCGATTTGACCCGCTAAACGGATTCGCTGACTTTCACCGCCAGAAAGTGTTGGTGCCGTTCTATCAAGGGTCAGGTAATCCAAACCACAGCGAAGCAAAAATCCCAGTCGTCCGCGAATTTCCTTTAACGCCTCAGATGCAATAAATTGCCCCGTACTCGAGAGCTCAAGTTCTTCAAAAAATCCCCAAGCCGCCAGCGTGCTCAACGAGCAGACTTCTGGCAATGAAAGTGATAGGGTAGAATTGTTTCTTTTGTCGCTCCAGACGGGCCGAGCGTTCGTTTCCTTATCTTTCATTCGGTTCGAGGCTTCTCGACGTTCGTTCTGTGCTATTTCAGCGCTTTTTGATGTAAGTCGATAACTGCTTGCCTCCTTATTCAGTCGACGGCCACCGCAACTGGCACAACCGGATTCATGCATGTATTTTTCAAGCTGAACACGACGCATCGGATTGCGTGTTTTACGATATTCGTCCAGCAACTCTGGTATGAATCCGGCGTAAGTTCCCCCACGCTTCCAGACACCATGACCCGTTCGATAGGCGAACGTGATATTTCGCGATCCCGTTCCATAAAGGAACAGATGCTTCGCTGCATCGGTCAGGTCTCGCCATTTTGTCTTAAAAAACGAGTCTTCGGCCAACCCAAGGTCCAACTCAATGGCGCGGGCAACTCCCTTCAAAATGTGCTTTCGCCACTTACCTACGGAACTGAGTTTGCCAAGCACCACGATTGCGCCCTTCTGAATCGTCAGGTCGTCATCAGGAACCAATCGATCGACGGCGAAGTCATAACGAATCCCCAGTCCCTGGCAATCGGGACACATCCCTTGTGGGCTGTTGAAACTGAACAGTTGTGGTGACGGTTGCTGGTAACTGATGCCACAGTGAGTACAGGCATAGTCGCAGGAGTAAAGTTGCTCGAAAGGAATTGCTGATTCAGTTTCAAAATCTGCTGCCAGCAATTTCTCTGCGCGCTTTGAACCTTTCCCGACAATGCCCCTCGTTTTCCCCGTCGATGAAGCTTCATTCGTTACGTCTATTTGCCGATCGACAGCGATCGTCCGATCCTGATTGACTTCACGGGCAATTACTAATTTCCGCTCAGCGAGATTCAGGGCCGTTTCGATCGCTTCGGCAACGCGCGCACGAGGAGACTTCCCAGCAATCAGTCGATCGACGACAACGTCGATTGTGTGCTTCATTTGTTTATCGAGTTGCAGATCGTCTGTCAGCTGGACAACGTTGCCGTCGACACGCGCTCGCAGAAACCCACGTTTGAGCAGGTCGATAAACAAATCTTTAAATTCGCCTTTTTGTCTCTGAATGAGCGGTGCGAGAACCTGATATTTGGTTCCCTCTGGGAGCCTCAAAACATTGTCAAGAATGTGTTCGCGCGTCTGTGCCGTTATCAACCTGCCGCATTGATAACAGCTTGGTGTTCCCACGCGAGCAAAAAGAACTCGCAAGTAATCGTAGATCTCCGTAATCGTTCCAACAGTGCTTCGTGGATTCCGCCCGCTCGCCTTTTGCTGAATTGAAATGGAGGGAGCCAGGCCGGTGATCGAATCGACCTCGGGTTTTGGCATCTGACCAAGAAACTGGCGAGCATAAGACGAAAGTGACTCCACATATCGACGTTGGCCTTCCGCATAAAGCGTATCGAAGGCGAGTGAGCTCTTTCCTGATCCACTGACGCCTGTCATTACGATCAATTTATTTCGGGGAAGGGACAAACTGATGTCTCGCAGATTATGTTCGCGAGCACCCCGAATCACGATATCAGAAGCAGGCATGGGCAAAGCAACACAGCAAGAGGAAGAGTCGTCGTCTAACAAACCATTCAAAGGTTCAAGCATTCAAAGCTTCAAGGAAGTATAGGCCACCCTCACTTACCAGCAAGCCTGGCCAATTGTCGTACTGCCACCCTCGTCGACGAAGGGTCTTCTTTTGACCGGAGATTCGTTAAGATACTTAGATATCTGGGTGGACTCTCGGATTTTCTGGCGATTGATAGTCGCCCTTTCAAGAAACGGATTGTAAATGGATCGATTAATGAAAGCACGGGTGTTATTTGCCTTGATATGCGTCGTCGGCTGTGGCCAATCTAAGCCGGTCGCCGTCGTACCTGAGCCAGTCACGCAGACGAAGTCGTCTGCGGTAATTGAGGAGACCAAAACTGAGTCCAAGCCGACGACTTCCATCCCACTCGTGAGTACCGCCAGGGAAGGAACCGCAGAATCGACATTTCAACAGACGTTGATTGCTTTTCAAGAAGGACGCCTTGAATCTGTATTCGACTTCTTGCCGCCGTCATATCAAGCAGACGTCAACACGCTTCTTCATGATTTTGCCGGAAAGATGGATGCCGAAATCTGGTCATCTTCCTTCAACCTGCTGGCGAAAGTCGCCGATATCTTGAAGTCCAAAAAAACGCTGATTCTCAGTCTGGATGGAGTGAAGCGAACACCGCAAATTGAGTCAATCAAGCCGCACTGGGATACAATTGCCTCCGCCATTTTTGAGGTTGCATCGAGCGACGTGGCAGATCTTTCAAAGCTGAAACAAGCAAATGCTCGTGATTTGCTGACATCAGCAGGCAAAGTTTTCCGACGAATGCCGCTTCCTCCTTTTGACGACGTGCAAGTCATGACTGTTAAATCGGATTCCACTACCGCGACCTTATCCTTTCGGGAAAGCCGAGATGCCGATCCAAAGCAAGTTGAATTCGTGTTAATCGAAGGGAAATGGCTGCCAAAATGGATCGCAGACGGGTGGTCTTCAAGTGTCGCCGACGCAAAGACCATACTGAAAGATCTTCCTAAGCGAGTCTCGGCGGTGAAGCCCGAAGCCATGAAACAGATCGACGCAATCAATGGAATGATGGAACAGCTGCAAAGTGCGAAAACATCCGATGAATTCAACTCGGCCGTTGCGCCACTGTTTCTCACGTTCGCATTTGGTGCTCAAATGGCTCAGCAATCGATGAGAGACGCCGCGACAACCCCTCGAAAAGGCAATGCCCTCCATTGCGTCATCAACCGAGAACTGAACGACAGCGAGTTAACGGCACTCAAAGACGCGGTGATGGCAACACTCAACACGACAACTCCCGATGCCGACTATGAACTGATTCCGAACAATGGCAAAACTCGCTGCCGATTCATTCCCGTTTCTGATATTAACGCTCTTACCGCTCTCGTGGCGAAACACTTCGATGCGGCCGAAGTCCGCTTGGACCATGAAAACAGAACGATTCACGTCGATTTCAAATAGTTCGTAAAATCTCCCTCGCAACGATACTTTTATGCCACCTCAGATTGTTTTGCCGAAACGACGTTATCTCGTTCGCTTTAATCCCAGGCGAGTGCCGCATTTATTCACGGATGTCCTTGTGATCGGTGCCGGAATAACCGGTATTCGAGCGGCGCTAGCCATTGATCCCCAACTCAATGTTGTCCTTGCGACGAAGGACCGTCTTAAAGAATCGAACAGCGCGTATGCACAAGGGGGCATTGCAGGTGTTTTCGATCCGGTTGACGATTTCGCGAATCACGTCGCGGATACATTGGCAGCGGGAAAGGGCCTGTGCACTCAAGCAATTGTCGACACTGTTGTCCGGGAAGCTCCCGCGCGGATTCGCGAATTAGTCTCGATGGGAGCGCATTTTGATCAAGCGGATGGCGAAATTGCTTTGACTCAGGAAGGTGGGCATAGCCATCGACGCGTCGTTCATGCACTTGGTGACGCGACAGGAAAAGAGGTGATGCGGGCTTTGATCGAGCAAATTCGCAGTTCAACGCAAGTCGACATTTGGGAAAACACTTTTACGATTGATCTGCTGACACACGGCGGTGAGTGTCGCGGAGCACTTGTTTGGAATGCGAGTCACGGCAAGACATTCGTTTGGGCCAAGCAAACGATTCTTGCCACCGGTGGCGCTGGCCGGCTTTATCGAGAAACGACCAACCCTGAAATAGCCACGGCCGATGGTCACGCAATGGCATTTCGTGCCGGATGTGAATTGCGTGACATGGAATTCATGCAGTTTCATCCGACCGTGCTCTATATCGCAGGTTCCTCTCGCCACTTAATTTCTGAGGCCGCGCGGGGCGAAGGCGGAATTCTGCGAGATTGTACGGGCCATCGCTTCATGCCGGACTATGATCCTGCCGCCGAACTCGCTCCGCGTGATATCGTCAGTCGATCTATCACACGTCAAATGGAGAAGACACGTCATCACTGTGTCTATCTCGATTTGACCCACCTGCCAAAGTCACTGGTTCTCGAACGATTTCCGCATATCCGACAAGTCTGTACGCAGTTCGGTCTGGACTTGTTGCGAGACCAGATCCCTGTTCGTCCTGGTGCCCATTATATGATCGGTGGAATAACCGTAGACGACGAGGCAAAGACCTCGTTGCCGCGCTTGTGGGCCGCTGGGGAAGTGACGTCCACAGGACTGCACGGCGCGAACCGACTTGCGAGTAACAGTCTTCTGGAAGGTTTGGTCTTTGGACTTCGAGCGGGGATCAATGCCTCTGCTGCAGCGACTGGAGAGTCAGATCAATTTACCGCGCTCGCTCTGAAAACCGATCCCAAGCAACTTCTTCCAATCGAGGGGACGTTCGCCGAAAGCGATGATCCACTTGAGTCATCAACGC